>NC_014839.1:300000-394054 GCF_000175935.2 Pantoea sp. At-9b | reverse complement strand
AACGTGAGAGGCGGGCCGCAGCCGGGCCCGTCAGGGATGAAAAACTGGCGCGGGTGCGTTATGACACGCGGGAAAAATGTGAAGCCTGACGTCGGGAGGTCCGGAAGAGTGAAACTGCCACCAGTGACCCCGTTGACAGCACCGCGCCGGCGGCCAGCACCAGGAGGGCCAGCAGCATCAGCGGGATACCGTCCGGTAACAGGGTACCGGTACTGCGCAGCGCAAGGTCATACGCGAACAGGCTGCTGTTGCTCATCATAAATTTCATCAGCGCTACCCCCTGAAACCAGAGGACAGAAGCACTCCACGCGAAAAACAGGGTAAACCAGGCAATAAGGGTGCGGCCCGCACCGTGATTCTGCAGCATAAAAACTCCTTAATGGATGAGGTATTGAGGAACAGACTGACGTTAATAACACCGTAGCTCCCGCCACAGTACAGGTGCCGGCGGCACCTGTGCGAGGAGGCGAAACATCACGGGAATGGAAATAAACACGAACGCACCGTCCTGACGGACAGCGACGAATAAATAATTACGGGAACCCTTTGTCAGGGAGGAGGCGGCACCTGCTGTGCAGGTACCACCTTTGTGTCCGCAGAATGCATGTGCGGACGGGGGAGTGCGGATGCCGTCGTGTTCAGTGAGAACGGGTAAATGCTCACCGGGGACATCCGCGTCCGGTGTGGTGGACCCGGCTGATAATTAATAACCTGTTTCTCTGCGCTCTGCAAGACGCCACAGATACCGCGCAAAACGGTTGATTACCGTACCGACAGTCAGCCCGACCGCACACGCCAGCAGTACATACAGAAAAAATACCGGCACCAGCACCTCCGCAAACGGGATGCCTGCGTGAGAGGGCCCCTGCTCCATCGTATTCTGTACCACGTCCAGCAACATTTCAGGAAGAAAGTCCTGTGTGGAAAAGAGGAAAATCAGCGTGAACGGGATACTCAGCGCCACAGTTGTGGACCATTCAGGCAGCAGGCTGTCGAGCAGTTCAGTTTTTCGGTGCATCCGGGGATCCTGTCATGGCTTAAAGTCCCGAAACAGTACCACATATAATCAGAGAAGCGGCACCGGGGTGCCGCTCCGCGGGACTTACATAATCCCGGCAACCGACTTCGCCAGCTGGGCTTCCAGCACCGGCTTCGCTTCCTCAAATTTCAGGTTGACCTTGTTGGCATTGGAGACGACGCGGGTCTGGTATTTCATACGATTACCTTCCTCGCTGCTGATCTGCACTTTAACACCGGAGGTTCCCTGTCGCAGGGCCGCCACGTTATCGGTGGTCACTTTTGATTTACTGCGTTCGGAAATCTGCAGATCGGTCACCATCGTGAAGTTCACGTCTTCCACCATTGCATCTGCCGCCATGCCTGCCAGACCGGCCGCCAGTCCGACGCCGAGGATGGCACCGCCGGATGAGCTGTTATACGCAGTGATCCCGCTGCCCAGGGCAGCCCCCATAGCTGCCCCCTCATACCCGCTGGAAAGGAACCCCTGCGCCTGCCGCAGGTCCATTTTCTCGGCCTTCAGCACGTTTGCCTGAATCCAGTAGTAGGCTGCATCCGGCGATGACGTCACGGTGTAGCCTTTGGCGCGAAGATCCTGCGCCAGCAGGGTCGGCAGGTCGCTCATGTCTTTATCAGAGGTATTGCGCACCTGCAGATATACGGTCTTCTGATCAGACGGTTCCAGCCAGACGGTCTGGCTCATCTGCGTTTTGACTTCGAGATTGCGCTTTTTGATGGCGGTGCTCATGGCACCACAGCCGGACAGTAACAGGGAGGCAGCAGCAATGGCCGCCACAAGCAGATTGCGGTTTTTCATGGACGTATCCTTGTTGAACGGAAAAAGCGGGCCGCACGCGCCCCGGGGCACGCTGATTTAATGGTATTTACGGAGAGAACCCTTCCGTCAGAGTGCCGGAAGGGAATATCGGCAGACGCCGTGAGAACTTAAATCTTTTTAATCAGGTTGCTGATTTTTTCCAGAGCCAGACCAGCTCCGAGACGATTGATTTCCATTCCTACAGTAATGTTAAGAACCAGAAACAAAGCAAACTCTAGTGCCGGAATACCGAAAGCAAACCATGAAATGAAACCTGATAAAATCACTGAAAGAATCATTAATCCTACAAAAAAAGTAAAAGTGCGCTTAACAACCTTTCTCAAGTGACTAAATATCAATGATTTTTCACGAACATCTTCAGGTATGACCATGTACATAATAATGTTGCTATAGGTCATAAATGCAAAAATAAGCCCTATAATTGCAGTAGGAACAGTGACAACCCATCCTTCACTTAAAAAGTAGTCCCAATACCCATATATGGAATTAATATCGCTATAGAAAGATACATATACCATTGAAATACTGGCAAAACTTAACAGGACCGCAAGCATGGGGAATAGGATACTTACCCTAAATACCTTTGAGGCTGAAGGAATCACCCTGTAGTCCGAGCTAAAACTTCCAGTAATCAAGGATATATCGGCATTAATTTCAGAAACAGAAAGATTTCCCATAATCCCTCCTCATAAAAACTTTAGATTTAAGAAGCTTTATTATGTGCTGCGCGGAGATTTTCCAGTTTTTTCTTAAACTCTTTAATCTCGGCACCATCCCCAATTGGTTTAGTCTGCCTTAAATCTTCTTCTGTACGGCCTATCTGTTGACTCCGGACCGCATCCTGATGCTCATCCCTGAGTATATTACTGGATGCCTGAACAGTGGTTTTATTTTCAGCGATTTTCCCGTCATTTTCCCTGACAGTTTCCATCAGGCCAGATCTTTGTGCTGCCACCTTATCAGCCACGTTACTCTGAATACCCGAGCCTGCGGCCTGCCCGCTCACGCGACGGGAACTGCTGAGGAAGTCATCCGTCATTGCCTGTGACGGTGCACCTGCCGGCACGCTGAGGTTGCGTTCACGGTGCTGAACGTTTGTCGCCGTTGCCCGTCCGTTTCCGCTGACAGCCCCCTGCGATTCGCCAGCTGTAACTTCACGACCGTTCTGCCGCAAGCTGCCCGACACAGGTTCTGTACTTCCCGCCGTCGGACCGGTCGGATATTGCTCACGTGCGTTGCCGATGCTGCCGGTATGTTCCCCTGCTGGTACGGCGGGTCCTGACACCGGTGAACCCGCCTGAACCCGTGCATCACCGTTCACAGGCATATAAGGTGCATCCAGTGAGCGGGTAGGCTGCAGCGGCTGTCCGTTCACCTGGTCAGTCCGCGCACCGTAGTTCCGCATGATTTCCGGCTCAAGCCGCTCGTGCATAAACTCGGTGGCCGCGCCCTGTGCGCTCCTGACGTTGGTCAGGATGTTCTGCGCATCGCTGCCGTACTTCGCCGTGGTCCAGTCCACAAACTCCTGGTTGTAGTTGGCGTCCAGGCTGGCGCTCTGCGTCTGCGACAGCGTGGCCATGCGGCTGAACTCCTGACTCCGTGTGCTGCTCTCCGTGTACTGGTGGTACTGACTCTTCGCATCGTTGAGCGTCGCCGCAAACTGCTGCGCCTGCGAGGCCGACTGATTGTCGGTATGGCTGCCTGATTCGCTCAGGCGGGCAGAGGTGACCATATCCACCCCCTCCCGGAAATCGCGCGCCTCCTGGCTGTTCTGGTCGTGGCGGTTGTCGCGCCCCTCGGCGTGGCTGTCCTGCGTACCGTGTGAGCTGCCGGAAGTATGACGCCAGTCAACGCTGCCCTCACCACCTGCGCTGAGTCCGGTGGCCCACTTACCGAGTTTACCGGCCAGCTGGTCACCGGAGTCAAATTTGACATATCCTCTGGCACCCGTTCCCCCCTGGTTAGTGATATCCATCAGCTGGTTATACGCCTGCTGTTCAGAGACATTATGCGACTTCGCGTAGCTCTCCACCGCCGACTGCATTTTGCTCGCGCCGCGGCTGATGTTCGTTGATACGGTGCTGTCACTGCCCTGCGTCACGCTGTCGCTGTTCCCGCTCTGGTGCGTCAGCTGGTTCATCTGCTGGAAGCCGCTGGTCACGCTGTGATTATACCCGTCCAGCGAACTCTGCGCCTCCTGCTGCGCCTGACGCGCCTGTTCGGAGAAACCGCTGCTGGCCAGCGCGCTGAGCCGCATGTTCACCGGCAGATTCGATATCGCCCCGCTGGTGTCATAGACGCTGTGCCCGTCGGCCGTCTGCGTGTGCATCGAGCCGTTGCCGGTCTGAAACGCCTGCTGCCCGGACCGGCGACTCATGTTGGTGTCAAACTTGTTGGCGTTGACGTTATCCATCGACATGTTGTTAAACGACCAGTTGCCGTCGGCCGTGGTGGATGCCTGTCCGCCGGTCGCAAACGCTGCCGAACTCATGATGCCACCCACGGCCTGCGACGCCACCGATGCCGCGCCTTTCGTCAGGAAAAACGCCAGTACCGGTATCGACATGCTGAGATAGCCTGCGATGTTTGCCGCATCCGAATGCTGCAGAGCCACCTGATCCTGATTTGCCAGCACCAGCGCCGTGCTGCCGGTCTTCGACTGCAGGTAGAAGTTGGCCAGCGAGTTGAGGATGGCAAACATTACCGGCCACATCTGGAAGTAGAGAAAGCCCCCGGCGTAGAGCTTCAGCGTGTTCAGCCCGAAAATGCTGTGGTTGACCAGCGAAAGCGCAATCACCAGTGGAAACAGGCCAATCAGCACCAGCATCATCAGCGACTGAAACATCGGCAGGGTACGGGCCGCTATCACGCCGCCTGCCCCCCAGCTGATGCGCTGTTTGGTCAGGCTGGACTCCGTGGCCAGGTTGAGCAGGTTGGCCGTGTCGGACGACCGCGCCGCAAACCCTTTCCAGCCGTCTCGGACGGCGGCATACGTGACGTTATTACGCATAATCTGCGACGCACTCTGCCCCCCGGCGTAAAAAAAGTCATAGCTGTCAGCCATCGCGCTGCTGAGCAATGAGCTTGCGTCAATCCGGCTGCCGAACAGTCGCGTCGAAAGTGCCTGCCAGGTGGTCCCCCCGATGCTGATGTCCGCCCCGATCAGGTTCTGAATGAGCCCCGCCGCCTGCTGGCAGGTGATGAACTGGCGGCCGCCGCCGGTATCCTGGTACAGACCGCGCAGCGGACTCGGATTACTGGTGATGAGCGTCAGCGGGTCCTTGCTGTTCAGCAGCTGCGCCACGGTGTATTTGTTATTCAGCAGAATATCGCCCATCACGCAGTTTTCCACGTAGTCGGTGAGCATCTGCGACAGCTGCGGGTTCTGCGTGCGGAAGTCAGACGACTGCGCCACAATCTGCGAGCCAAACAGCATCCCCGACTTCGTGTAGGTCAGTGAGTCCGGTCGGGCCAGCGCATAGTCATACAGCTGCGCCACCCCAAAACCGGCCCCCGTCGCCAGTCCGGCAATCGCAGCCAGCCCCGCCGGCACGTTATCCACCTCGTACACCGCGGCCGGGTCCGTGATGTCAATAATCTGCACGCTGCGCTTCGGCACCAGCAGCACGGACGTGATGACGAAAAAGATGGCCACCCAGTGCAGAAACACCATCGGATTGCGTGATTTGATAAAACTGAACATCACACCCAGCACGCCGAACAGACCGACGATGCGCTTCAGCGTGCTGAACGTATCCGAGCCGATGATGGTGACCACGCCGTTAAACACCTGCCGCCACATGTCCCCGCCGTAAATGGTCCAGACTTCAGTCATTGCCGCGCCCCCACTGGTAGTTGCCCTGATAAGACGTTGAGATGATGGTTGAGACCTGCTGCTGAAGGTACTGCATGTTGCGGTCGATGCCGTCCAGTGCGTTCTGGTCTGCGGTGGACTGCAGCTTCATCTGCGCCAGCAGCGAAGTCGCCGCCATCACGTTGTTGCGCAGTTCACCCGCCGCCTGTTCCGGGAAGTTCTTACCCGCCAGCGACTGGCTGGCCTGCTTCACCAGCTCCTGCAGGTACTGGATCATCATGTCCTGCGCGATAAAGTCCGCCACCTGTATCAGGTAGGTCGGGCTCATCCCCATGCTGCGGGAGTTGGTCAGATACTTCAGCACCGGCACCGAGGTGGTGTTGATAAAGCCCTTTTCCTTATCCGACAGGCCGGTGTCTGCGCTGAGCTTGCTGTCGATGGAAATCATCAGGTTACGCACCTGCGTGACCAGCGCGACGTCACTGCTGACGGTCACGTCCGTGACCACCGGACCCAGGCAGAGGTCGGCCTCGTCGCAGCCGTAGATTTTCGCGGTTCCCCCGCGCATCAGCACGGTGATGATGTCCCGGTTATCAACCAGCGGTGAGAGGATGGTGACCTGCCCGTCCTTGTTGAAGATAATGGAGCCCACTACGCTCATGACCAGCTCCTTCAGCTGCCGGTTGCCGTCAAACAGATGGTTACGCCCCAGCGCATCCCAGATGAGGTTTTTGTTCTTCAGCACCTGGTCTTTTTCAGCGTCAGAGGCTTTACTGGTGACACTGTCACCCTGACCGCCCACCGTGCATCCCTGACGCGATGCCGCCCAGTCCGCAAAAATGTTGCTCTCCCCGGCAATGTCCTGACAGATTTTCAGGTTCGACGCCTGGGACACCGGCCACAGGCCACCGATGATCCCCTGTGCGGCCTGACACGAACTCATGTTCATGGAGTTGACATCCGAGGCCAGCTTCTGCAGGAAGTCTTTGGCCTGTTTTAGCTCCGGGACCATTGTCTGCAGTGCCAGGTCAAAGGCATAGCCGGCGGCATTACTCATGATCTGCTTCACGAACCGCTGCAGTTCAGCACCGTTAATGAAGGAAAAAGCCCCCAGATAGGCGTCAATGCCGCCGCAGCCGGCATTGAGTGACGGCACCTGCATTGAAATAAGCTGTACCTGCTTGACCGGGTTACGCAGATAAATGGAGCCGCCGGTAACGTAACCGGCCGCCTGCCCCTGCCACGCCTGCGCTTTTGAGACGTTGCCGTCAAAGCCGAGGCTGCCGAAATAGCCGTTCAGGTCGCCCTGCACGTCGGCCAGAGCCGGTACGCTTATGACCAGGGCCGTCGCGACGGAAAGAAGGAACTGCCTGAGTTTCATGTGATAAAGCTCCGTAACGGGATAGGTTCATGGTTCATTCCATCGGAGGGATTAAATGAACGCGCAGGCAGCTGTTATTTCACCTGGTGGAAGGTAACGGGGTAGCGGGACCCGGGGCCGTAACGAAATTCAGCAATCGTCTCAAAGGCGTCGGTGGGAAGTTCCCCTCCATGAGGCAGAGCGTTACCTTTTGAGGAGAGTGATTCCTGCGAAAAGATAAACAGGCTCACGCCTTTATCGCTGAGTTCGCTCAGCAGTGCCCTGAACGCGCTGCCTGCATACTGCGGAAAAAAGCCATCGAGGATGAGGATCTTTTTCCTGCTGGCGGCCAGCCGCGCGAGGATGTCATCCAGTTCCGCTTTAAACTCTTCCGGCGACAGCAGCTCGTAGCCGAACCAGTCCGCTTTAAGCTGCGTGGCCAGAATACGGGCAACAGTCGATTTGCCGGTTCCGGTCGCGCCCTGCACATAAACGTGTCCACCGCGCGTGCGCCAGAGCTCAGTCAACACCCTGGCATGTTCTTCCACGTTCAGCTGCAGCATTTTTTCCGGCGTAAGGGCCTTAAAAAGGGTATGCATGTTTTTTTCCATTTCAGTTAGTCTCAGTGGGGGGACGTGTTGCCGGGGCGGTAAGGGCCGCGGTCAGTCATGAATCCGTGCCGGCGCAGCGTGAGGCTGACCAGCGCGCCGCAGCCGAAGCCGCCGGCAAGGGCAAAAAGAAACAGCAGCGGGAAGACCTGCAGACCGTTCATGAGCAGTCCGTCAGGACCGCCTGCCGCCGCCATGATGTTGCGGTTCATCAGCTCACAGACCAGCCAGGCATACAGCCCCGCCGCAGCCAGCAGCGACACACAGACGAGCAGCAGCGCCGTCTCCAGCCGCGAGAAGGTTAAGGGAGTCTCGTACATGATTTTTCCGTCAGACGACGGCCATCGCCGTCGGGTTACTGTGGGGTCACTTCCGCGCTGGAAGGCACCGGGCCGAGCGTATCCGGGGCGAGGTGGTCAATGTCGGCCTCAATCATCAGCGCAAGGCGCTGACTGAGCGTGTTCATGTCCGTTTCACCCTGATAAAGCGGATACGCCACGTTGGTGTTGACGTTGACCATAAAGGTCGTCGGCGTCGCAATCGGCAGTCCGTTGCCGAAGAAGGTGAGGATCTCACCGGCTATCGGCTCATTTGCAGCAGCCTTACGCGGGATAAGTGCCACCGGGAAAGAGGCGTCACCGTAGCCATCCAGCGTGTAGGGATACACTTTTATCCCCATCCGGTCGGCCCAGTCCCGCAGCAGGGGATCGAATTTCGCGCTGTGGGTGCAGCTGCGCTGCATGAACACCACGATGGCGTAATCATTCAGGTTCACCGCGCGACCGCCCGTGAGCGTCATCATGTGTGGGGGCTTTGGCTGAATCCGCCGCGCCGGTTGTGAACCCGGGAGGCCAAAATCCGGCAGCGGCGCACCGCGCTGCGCTTTCGCCTGGTCCAGGACCGCTATCTCATCAGCCACCGTCGCCTGCGCAGCCAGCGGGCTGAGCAGCATCAGGGCCGTAAGGAATGCACTACGCCTCATGGTGAGCCTCCCGGCTGCGGCGCATACGCCGGTATGCCATGATATCGACCGCCAGCACCGCTGCGGCCAGAACAAAACCGGCCACGGTGCCGGTGACCAGAACCTGATGGGTCAGCGTCAGCGAATAGTTCATCAGCTGGCGCAGACAGTTAAAAATGATGCCGGTCATAAACAGCGTGGAAATCAGGGGCAATCGGTTCATACGGTTTCTCCTTTTTCCCGGCGGCGGATGCCCCACATCACCAGACTGGCGAGGATCGAAAACAGCACCCCAGTCTTATAGAACATCAGCAGCGTGTCGTTTGTCTCGTGTATCCAGACCTCGCGACTTTCCGGTGCTTTCACGCATGTGAATGGCGGCGGAGCTGTCTTCAAATCAGCAGGAACAGGTGCGCCGTCACGAAGCGTCTGGAGAGAGGCGGGAGGAAAATCCGCCTCGCGCGTGGCCTGCGGTGCACAGCCCCATACCTGCCCTGCCGGCGCGTCCCGCACCAGCCTCTCGGCTTCGTTCAGCAGCATCTGTCCGGCGCTGCCGGTGTTATGCGCGTCCAGCACAAACAGCAGAAAGAACAGCAGCGCAGGGTGGATAACCAGCGTCTGCATCAGCAGGTTCGTCAGGCTGCGGACGGCGCGCAGCCGCCCGTGCCAGACGGGTGAATGTATCAGCATCACTCAGTCCTCAGAAGTTGGGTTTAAAGCCGGTAGCCACGTTGAGAAAACGTTTTGCCAGGTCGTCCTGCGTCATAAAGCCGTAGGCGAGCGGGCGGTAATTCTTTGTGGCAGGGTCCACCAGGAACAGCGCAGGGAAGTGGCTGATCCCCATGCGCGCGCTCTGCCCGCTGTCCTGACGGCTGTCCGGCACCTGCGGCGACACGGTACCGTCCACGCTGACCGGGATGAGGGAGATATGGCGCAGACGCGCAAAATCCGCCACCACGCCCGCCATCTGCGCATCAATCGGGTCACTGCCGCGGTAGAAGTAGAACAGACCGTACTGCCCGGCCAGCCTGCTGATGGCCTGCGTCTGCTCCTCCTGATCGCGCGCCTGCTGGAGCGGGGCCGTGCTGTTGTAGTGCGGGTGCTCCAGGTTGTAGTCGAGGTCCGGGTGATCCAGCTGCGCCACCGCGAACGACTGACTGAACATCGAGGCGCGGTCGGTCCAGAACTTCTGCCAGCGCAGGAAAGTCGCCGTGTTTTCCGCCGAGGGATACAGAATGGCGCGATCCAGCGCCTGTTTTGTATAGCCCTTAAGCACCTCCGCCTGCTTCTCTGGTGAAAGCTGACTGAAGTCCGGCACACGCGGTGCCGGCGGTTCCGGAGCCGGGGTGTCCGGTTTTTTCTTCGGCTCGTTGTACCAGTGCCAGCCGGTAAACGGGTCGGCCGGCGTTACCACCGTATCGGCAGGTGGTGACGTTTCATCCGCCTGTGCACCGGTCACACAGACCAGAAGCAGCAGGGCAGGTAACAGATTTTTCATTATTTCCCTCCCGTCTGCGCCGCCACCTGCGCGGCAATGCGGTCTTTTGCCTGCTGCACCATCGTCGCCGAGTCCGGGATTTTCTGGTTGGCCATCAGGTCGCTGTAGAAGTCCTGGAAGTTAATCAGGTCGAAGTTGATGCTCTGCAGCTCCGGTACCGTGATGCCGCGGCAGTCGGGTGAATCGCCGCTGCCGAAGCTGATGTGCAGCTGGTCGCGACGCCCCTGTTCCTGAATGATGCGCGCGAGCTTGCCCTGAAAAACGCAGTACGCCTGCTTTTTCTGCACGCAGACGCCGAGCACCTCCCGGTTACAGGCTTCGCCGACCAGTACCGTCACCTTTTTCGCTTTGGCTTTACCGATGGCCATCTCGTCGCTGTTACAGTTCGCCAGCCCGGCGCTGTTGCCCCAGCCGGTGTCCACACAGCAGTTGGAGAAGCCCGCCATCGCCTTGCGGCAGTACAGCGCCTGCCCGGTAAAGGCCTTTATGTTGACCTGGTCATCCCTGACGTCCTCACCGGCCGAGGCCAGCCCGGCGAGTTTGGCCACTGCAGTATCAAACCCGCTGTCGCCCGCCCCGTCAGTCTCACTGCAGTCGCCGCTCTGGCAGAAATACTGCCCTGCACACAGCAGCCCCTGCGAGCTGTACGTGGTCTGGCACTGATACGTGTCCGCCTCATGCAGGCAGATACCCCCTTCCGATGCGGTACAGCTGCGCCCGGACACCGTGCAGTTCCGGTCTGCCATCAGCGTGGCGCAGTTGCCGGTGGAGTTCACCGGGACGATATACGCATCCGAATACTGCCAGCAGTCCGCGCTCTGACTGTAGGTCTGCCCGTCCACCGTCACAGTACGCGTCCCTCCCGGATCGACGCAGGTGGTTCCGTCAGTGGCGATTGCCGTGGATTTATCAAAGCCGCAGGACTCAGACCAGGTCACGTCCGTGACATATTTACGATCCGTTTTCTGTATCGTGAGGGTCAGCACAAAGTGATACATCTTGTTGGCCTGACCCGCCGTCCAGATTGAACCGGGGTTATTTGCGTTGGCCTGATTGCCCAGGGTGAACGAAAGGGTATCGCCGGCACTGAGACTCACCCCGGACGCCAGGGTATATGATCCGGAATCGTCGTACATTGTCAGCTTCTGGCCGAGCGTGGTCACGTTGAGAAACCAGACGGGGTTGCTGTAGGCCAGACCTTTCCTGAACGTATAGGTAAACACGGCCGAGGTCACCGTGCCTTCCGGCACCGGCCCCCAGTTTACCGTCAGCGTGTCTGAGTTGAAGCCCAGCGAATCCGAGTCAATGGTTATCGTCTCCGTGGTCGTGGTGTCTTCGTAGTGCCCCGTTACCGTGCCCGTGCGGGCGCAGGTCTGTACCTGATTCACATCCCTGTCGCAGCTGTAGTTCTCAAACACCGATTTCGACACGACTTTGGTGGTGCACTGCGTATTCGTTCCGTCCGTGATACTGGCGCTGTTTGCCTCGGCATTTTTGCCGTTCTGAATAAAATCCGCCGTCGGGTCAATCGTTGTCGCCGGATTGGTCGTGCCGGAGCTGATGATGCTCTGACCGGCATCATCCTGCCCGAGCGCTGACTGGCCCTTTGAGCTGATGTCGCCGTCTCCGCCCTGCACACCGCCGTAATAACTGCTCTGCGAAGGGCTGGCCGTGTAGCCGGGAATGACCGAGGACGGGTCGGTCCCGGACGCCGCCGATGTCCCCTGGCTTTTACTGCTTGCCGCGGCGGCTGCGCCGGCGTTGTACGCATCACTGACGCCGTCCGCAACGGCGCAATGCCCCACAGCCAGCAGCAGAAAAAGAAGCAGTCTTTTCATCGGGCGGCCTCCCCGTTTTTCAGCAACTGAGCGGCCGTACCGGCACAGTCACCGCGCTGTCTGACCTCTTCCAGCGCCTGCTTCACCGGCAGGCTGCCGTACAGCACATCAAATTTTCCGCCACAGGTGACAACCAGCGCCGGGACCGCCTTAATGCCGTACTGCTGATACAGCGTCGGGTCAATCTGGACGCCCGCCTGCTTATCCTTTTTAGAGAGCTCAAACATCTTTTCAGCGGTCTGGCGGAAGTCGTTGTTCAGCAGTCCGCGCAGCGTGGCCGGAATACCGAAGCGCCGGGCGTCGGCGAGCATCGGCAGCAGCCCTTCTTCCGGGATACCCAGGCTCACAAAATAGACGGCCGCCGGCGTGGTCCGGCTGCTGCTGTTCTGGTCCGCCTCAGAGGCCGCAATTTCGTTCTGCATCTGCGCCACCCGCCCCTGCTGTGCCGCCGGCAGGGTGATGTTCATGCCCTGCAGCTGGCTTTTGAACAGTTCCAGATCGCGCTGCTGCTGTTTCATGTAGGCCATGTCATTGCCGGACACGGTGGGCTGCTGTGCGGCGCCCGCCTTTACACACAGCAGCGCAGCGCTGAGCATCAGCATCGTTATCAGAAAGGTTTTCATAACAGGTCCTTAGAGGAAAACGCAGTTGCGTTTGCGCCACATGAGGTAACCGAAGTTCTTTTTCGACGTCGGGGAATTGTGTGTACTGCCCCACAGCTGGGTCGTGGTGCCGAACGGGTGACAGTCCGAGGGTTCCGGGTACATGTTCACCATCTGATAGCGCCAGCGTGATTTCGGCATGATCGGGGAGGGATACTCATAACAGACGGCGGTATCCGCCCCCACCGTTTCCATCACCAGTCCCTCACGGTGCAGCTTGAAGGCCATGCGTTCGCTGACCAGCAGCGAGGCCTCCAGCGGGGAAAACTCATTGCTGGTATAGCCCGTGAACGGGTACATCGAGCCCTGGGCACCGGCACACCAGAACAGCGGGTCCAGCGGCATGCCCGTGGCGGACGCCAGGGCGTCTGCCGCGCAGGCCCCCTGCGCCAGAAGGTTACTGAACAGCGCCACCTCCGGGTTAATGATCATGGACAGCGTGCTGTCGTTCCAGAGCGGGTCCACTTCGGAGAGATAAGCGATATCCATGTCCCCGGTCTGCATGCAGCCGACGCTGGTGATGATGTTCAGCCACCAGATAAGCGGATACTTGTACCAGTGCACATGATAAAAGCTGCCGGGTGTGGGGGCATCGCTCTGCCCGCCCCGCCCGGTACCGGTCCGGCCGAGGTCGATTTTAAAGCCGCCCATATTGACCATCACCCCGGGTTCACGGGTCACGTCAGTCATCGCCATCGGTTCCCAGAACCCGATGGCCAGCCCCAGCCGGTAAAGGATGCCCACCGGGCAGAGCTGAATGGGGGACCCCGGGTTTGGCGTGTCCGGATGCGCACCGGAAGCCAGCTGGATGCTGCCCAGCGTCATCGGGAACAGGCACTTCCAGCAGACGTCGCTGATGGGATTCACCCAGCGACCGTCTCCGGCGTTACTGGCCGCGGCCATGACCGGGTTTGCCAGCATGGCAGAGAGCAGCAGGCAGGCCACAAGAAAGAACCGCTTCATGCTGTCCCGCCCTCATCCCGTCGGCGCAGCCAGATACAGACCGCACCATCCTCCGTGTCGTGGATGCTGCCGGTAAACCAGCCTTCACCCGTCGGGCACGAAGGCAGCCAGTCGCTGCAGTCTCCCGTTTTCCCGAAGCGGACGGACATCGCCTCCGGCACCTCGTTGTCCATCCAGACCGTGGCTGAGATCAGGTGGTGCGCCGTCAGCCAGGCTTCAAACTCACCCGGCAACGGATATTCGCGGTTGTCTGCAGGCGTAAAAAAACCGGGGTGTGTCCAGCAGCCCCACCGATCGCGCACGACCGGCTGAGCCGATAATTCAGCAGGATGTGTCATAAATGATTTTCCGTAGTGGTGGCAGCGGAACTGCCGGAGGATCAGACGTTAATCAGGCCTGCCTGCGGGGTGCAGGCTGAGGCGTACCGCAGCGGCGCGAGGAACGAACAGCCTGCGCACGGCAGGAAGAAGACATTTTTTGAAGGCTGTGGAATTCAGCGCGGGATCAGGTCAGTCTGCATGTGTCACCTTACCTTCAGGGGCAGGCTGCATGCCGTGGCGGCGCATCACCTCACCCACATCTTTATCGGTCAGCGAGGCCAGCACGATGGCTGACCGGACTTCTCCGTTGCAGGCCAGCAGGGTCTGCAGCGCCGCACGCAGAATCACCGACTCCGAATACAGCGGAAATTCGGCGGTCATCCGGCGAAGCCCGGATTTGTCATCATCATCCAGGCGTACCTGGGCGTTATGGCGTTTTACTTTCTGCGGGGCCGTCTGCCCCCGTGCGTTGTGACTCATTTCAGTGCCACCTCCTCCACCCTGAGCCACCGGTCATCGCGCGTGACGCGCACCGGCGTGTGCTCAAAGCCAAATTTCGTTGTTAATGTGCCGTACTGGTCGAAGTACACCGGCTCGTCCAGCGCCAGGCTGCTGTCACGGATATTGCCCTTCACCAGGATGACCTTGAAATTCTGCTGCCCGGTCAGCTGCTGTTTTACCCAGCGCATCTGTGCCGGATTGTCACCGTCGATGAAGTACAGCGTTTCGCTGTACGGCACCTTATCCAGCGGGTTCACCCGGTCACCGGCCCGGGCAATGACGTTGCCCTTCATGTCCCGGATGGTTTCCTGCACGGTAAAGGTCGGGTCATAACGGAATGACCGGTCTTTCACCGCCGGCGTCAGCCCCGCCACCGGCTCAGGCCGCACCGCATGGGCCTTTACCCGCGCTTCGGCCTCACGCTGTATCCTGTCCAGCTCCCCGCTCTCCTTCATCCCCTGCAGCCGCTGACCGATAAAGGTCAGCAGGTCAGGCTCGGCAATCGGGAACAGATGGCCGAGGGTGCCGAGGTCTTTTGCGCCGGTGAACAGCGGGAACGTCAGGACAAGCAGCAGCACTGCCAGCCGGGGCCTCATGGTGTCCCCTGCATCTGCCGCGCAATGTCCGCCTGTATTTCCGGCGTGATGTCCGGTACGCCGGAGACAACCGCGCCTTTTACCAGGATGACGCCACCGTGCGCCGCCTGCCAGCCGGTCAGGCTGGCATTCAGCGCCGTCCCGAAGCGCGCCGTCAGCGTCGCGATGGCCTCTATCGTGAGCGGCGTCTGCGCCGTCTGCTGGCGGAAGGTGTCGAGGGTCCCCTTCATGTCGAACACCACGTATGCCGGCTGCAGGGTCCGGGCAACCAGCGCACTGATACCGGCGCTGAGTGCCATGACCACTGTGGCGAGGGCGGCAATACGGATCACCCGACCGCGCACCGGCGATACTTCTGTCTTTTTACCGATGGCTTCACGAAGCGTGCTGTCGTCTGCCGTTTCATTCTCCGCCCCTGCGGGCAGCCTTTTATCTTCCTGCATCAGTGTGTCCCCGTGTTATGCGGTGGTAATCCCGGCCCAGCGCTCCAGCTCCTGCATTTCGGCCTGGTACATGTGCGGCTCGCAGGCCAGCAGGTACGCCGACTCCTCGCTGGTTGCCCCGGCCCTCTGCGCCTCGGTCATATACTGGTAGTCTTCACCCGTGGTGCTGAACATCGCGCGCGTGACCGGGTCTACAAACACCCGGTAAAACGAACTTTGCTCACCCATAGAAATCATCACGGAACTGAAGCCCGTCAGACTGGCTTTGGCAAAGCCGCGGATAATCTGCGTTTCCATTTCGCTGAACTGCTCCGGCCACTCTTTGAGGTAAGTTTTAAAGGCTTTCGCTTCCTGCAGCAGCGTGATTTTGGTACCGCTGTTGTCCCATGCCGCCGCGGCGGCGGACGGAGCCGGCCTGTCCGGCAGGCCGGTAAAGTCTTTAATGCCCTGCGTGATGGTGACAAATGCGCCGCGGTGGCGACGCACCGTGCGGTAGCCGGTTTCGATAAAGCGCGCCGCATGCGGGTTCTGACCGCTGAACAGGCGCCACGCTTCGTCGATGATGGCCACCTTTTTCAGGTCGCGCGGCGAGTGGTACATCTTTTCCTGGATCGCCAGAATAAGTGAGTAAAGCACCGCAGAAAGCAGGTGGGGACGTTTCTCAAGGCCGAGCAGCTCCAGCACTGTGAAGCGCGTCTCGCCGTCCAGAGTCGGCTTGTCGGAGTTAAAGTATTCACCGTCGCTTCCCCATGTGCACCAGCGGTCCAGCAGCAGCACCAGCTCGTTAATACGGCTCATAATGGTCGGCTGCTGCCCGTACTCCTCACGGACCACGTCGCATTTCATGTACAGCACCACGTCATCGATACGGGCTTTGTTGCGCCTGGCCTCCCAGGCCGCCACTACGCCCTTCTGCAGAATGGCTTCGCTGACCTCGTCCAGGCTGCCCTGCGGACTTGCCAGCACGGTCAGCAGGCCGGTGATACCTTCCGCCGATTCAGCAATGTCCGTGACGTTTGCAAACGGGTTAAAGCGCAGCGTTTCGCCGTCAAGATAGGCCCCGCCCGCCTGCCGGCAGTAGTTCCGGTAGCTGCCCCCCATGTCGATAACCCAGGCAAATCCCTGTGCGTTAAGGACCTCACGCAGGATGCCCTGTATCAGGAAGCTCTTGCCTGCGCCGGACGTCCCTGTCACGCCAATGTTGAAGTTGGTCGAGCCGTTGTCCTCATCGAACATGTCAAAAAAGGCAATCTGGTTGCGGTAGGTCGCCAGCGGTATGCCCTGCGGCGACATCTGCCGCTCGGCGACCACCGGCATCAGGTTCACCGCGTTAAAGCTCTTGCAGCGCAGGGTGGCATTCATGTGCTTCATGTCGTCCCACAGCCCCTCCTGCATCAGAAACGGGAAGGTGGTGAGCCAGTTGCGCAGCTGCTGATAACGCGGGGCGGACATCTCCAGGTCATTTTTACGGAACACGTTGATGGCTGCGAGTTCGCAGGCCTGCTGCCCGCTGTCGCTGTCGGGCGTGAACAGCGTCAGGTTAAGGTTGAAGCTGCACATGGCGATTTCGTTGCTGGCCAGCCCCATGCGCAGGTCACGCCATTGCTGATAAGCAAGCTGCGTGTTCGGGAACAGTTTGCCGTAGGAGGAGTTGGCCTTTTTGCCCATGTCCTGTTCCTTACGGAACGCCTCGTTCTGGCTGGTGACCTGATCTTCAACGCAGATGGTCCAGCTCAGCAGGAACGGACAGGGAATACCGAGGTCCGGAAAGCGCATGTTCTGCAGGTTGTCCGACATCTGCCAGAGCGCGAACTGCTTCGGCTCCTTCGTCAGCTGCATATTGACGATGCGCGCGCTGGCAATGGCATCCTCCCTTCCCACACGTCGGTCACCGGGCTGCCGCGCCGTGGTGAGACGCAGGTAGCCCGGATGCACTTCCATTTCGGTACTGTGATCCACGCACTGCCGGTGCAGCTCCTGCTCCTGATTCCAGTGCCCTGCACCGGCATTCACCTGCCCCGGACGGTAGTTGATCTGCTCGCGGATGAGGGTCAGGAACTCCGGCGGTGTCACCCGCAGGGTATCCATATGGGCAGCCTGCATCGAGACGCGCAGGGTTTCACGTATCTGGGCCACCTCATCCATCACCCGCAGCCCCCCGGTGCCAGGGTGGGCGTACACCAGAAACACGCGGTAATTCCGCAGATAGAGCGGGTATTCCCGGTTATTGACGAGCCCCTTCAGCGCCGAGCGTTCCCAGTAGGCTTTGGTGATGGCGTTGAGGCGCGGTGCCATGCTGCCTTTCCACATGTCGCGGCTCAGCCCGTTTTCCAGCATGTCGCCCACGCACTTGCTGGCAACCATCAGCACCGTGACCGGCGTTTTACGCGGCAGCTTTTTACGCAGCAGGTCATCCAGCGCCTGCACCACCTGATGATTGGCCCCGGCGAGCGGTGCCACCTCCATGATGAAACCGACCGACCGGCTGTTGATAAACAGGTCGGATTTTTCATCGTACTCGCGATAAGGCAGCAGGCTGGTGAGGGAGGGATAGCTGAAGTTCTCCTCCAGCTTCTGCCGGGCCGACTTTGCGCCCCCTTCTTCGCGGCTGCTGCTGAGTATGCCGGCCAGATGATCGATAACGTTACTGAGCATGATGACCTCCGGCACAGGGTGTTCCGAACGCAGCCCTGAGCATGTCCTGAAGCAGGAAAGATTTTCCGGCGCCGGTGGTGGCGCTGTACATGAAAGCGTGTCCGCAGACGTTATCCGCCGGCAGCAGGCTGAACCCGGGCCAGACGGCATGATGCAACGCCGTTGTTGACGCTTCAGTGGCTGGCATGCGTGCCGTCATGAAAGTCCGCATCCCTGTCCCGATCCCGGTCTGTTGCGGCGATGGCGCCGCTGCCACGATTGGTTTCATTATTCCCCCTCGCTGATCACGCGAAAATCTTCGTCCCAGCGGGATTTCTGCTTCACAAACTCCACCACGGCGGGCTGATGGAAGCTGTCCTGTTCATCCACCCAGGGTGCTATCCACAGGCGCTGTGTGGCATCCGGGATACGCCGGGCATCCACCTGGCCGGGTCCGCTGTAATCCGCCGGGGTAATGCTGCCGGCCCCCACTGCACCTGTGCGCACCGGCACCGTGGAAGCCCGGAGCAGTGCGGGACTGACGGGCTGTCCCGCCACGGCGCGGGGCGCGACCGTGGCCACACTGACGGTGCGGTTCGGGTTAACGGCAGGCTTCAGGTTGCCGGGCGTCGCCAGCGCCTCAGCCGCAGGCTTTGGGCCGCTGTCCTTTGCAGCACTCAGGTCGTCCAGACTCTGGTGTTTCGAAGCCAGGTGGCTGGCATCCGACATTGAGAGACACTGGTCGGTGGCGGTTTTGTTACAGTCAAAGTCGGAGTTCATACCGGCACAGCCGGTGAGCGCCGCGCACAGCAGTGCGCACGCAAAGAGTTTATGCATGGTGGTGTCCTCAGTGGCGGGCGGGGCGCGCCGGGAATGTTGATGGTTGAAAAAGGGTGAAAAGTACAGAGAACCGGCCGGAGAAGTGCACAGATGAAGCCCCCCGATGGGGTCTTTCAGCGCGTCTCCCTGTCCGTATTCAAAGAGATGATCGGGTCAGTTAAATAAAAAGCTGGCAGCGGTCAGTGAGCTCCAGGACAGCGTGATGTTAATCTGCAGATCAACATTCTCCACGGCGTCAGCATGCATCTGCCGCAGCGTGGCCGCTTTATCTTCTTGAGCCGCACCACGCAGCAGATCAATACAGCGCCAGTCACGCATCATTGCGTTTAACCTGATAATTTTCCGTATACGCAGCGCCAGCAGCAGCCAGAGCACCACCGCGCAGGTCATCAGTATCCAGTGAATGGCGCACCAGACTCCGGGCGGATTAATATTCACCCGCTCTCTCCTGTGTGATACCTGCGGCCGCGAGCAGGCGTTGCTGATGTTCCGTCTCCGTCAGCAGTGCCGCGAGCTGACAGGCAGCTGCCTTTGACTGCCAGGCCTGACGGTAACGGACGCGCAGGGCACATAACCGGATAAGCTGCTCACGACGGGTGTGGTTATTCATACGGGATATCCTCCGTCTCATCATTTCTGACCTGACGTGATGTAAACGCGTATTCACACCGGGTGAGCGTACTCCGCTCTTTTTCCAGCCAGTCTGACAGCACCCGGGCCGTGAGATGCCCGGTTTCCGCCACACAGCACTGCAGTTCCCGGAACGCCACTGCGTCAGCGGGGCAGTACGATTTCAGTTCCTGAGCGGTAATATCCGGCCAGGAATGCGGTCTGCCCACCCGCTGTATCAGCAGGATGAGTGACAGCAGGACAAAACCGGCTGTCGCAACGTAAAGCACCGGTCTGCCGGTAAAGAGCCCGGTCGCCACCATCGCCGATAAACATGCCGTGACGAACCATACCGTCAGACTCCCCACATACGGCGGATAGCCTGCTGACCATTCGGCCGCCATGCGTCGCAGCCGGCAGTGCTGCGCCCACTGCTGACGGGCAGCCGGGTTCTGATTTCTGTTCATTTTTTTAAGCCCTTATATGCCGCTCATTCCGTGCAGGAAAAATACAAACCCCGTCATGACCATCCCCAGTAAAGGAGGAGCGCCACTCCCGCCATGACCATCCCGAATAAAGGCGGAATGCCCAGGTCACGGATGTCAACGACGGGGATCTGCCAGTACCAGAAGGCAAGCCCCCCGTACCAGACCACGGGCATCAGCCAGGCGATAACGAGTAATAACGGCACGGTCCATTCCAGTGAGTCGCATATCGTATGGCTGAGCACAACGATACCGGCGGCAACCAGCAGGGACACCCGCCAGAGAGGCCATTCACCCAGCCCCCACGGCATGTTCCCGGCGTGCACCAGCAGCCCCAGCGTGGTTTCGTTGACCACCATCAGCAGTGCCGTAAACAGAACAGGAAGTCTGCGTCCGACCGTCAGTCTCATGCGGCGGCCTCCCGCGCGGTGATATGAAAGCGCATATGCCCCTCCACCGGGACGCGCACCTCACGGTTCATCAGGGTCAGGAGCAGCATGGCGCGCTTCAGGCCGTCCGGCTCGTACCACACCGCCTCCAGACCTTCGAATGCGCCATCCCGGATAACCACCCGGTCACCGTGCACCGGTGCGTCCGTGTTCAGTGGCGCACGCTCCCAGCCCTGATTGAGCCGGATTATCACGCTGTCCGGCACCACGGACGGCAGGCCGCCGAAGCTGATGAGCGACGAGACACCGCGCGTGGCCTTGATGGCGGTGGTGTGCACCACTTCCGGGTCAAAACGCACAAAAATGTAGTTCGGGAACAGCGGTTGCTCGGCAATGCGCCGGATGCCCCCGTTCTGCAGCCGGACCTCGGAGAATACCGGAAACAGGCAGGTCACTCCCTGACTCAGCAGCTGCTGCTGCGCCCGCTTCTCCTGCGCATACTTCGTCTGTGCCACGTACCAGTTTTCCATTGCCCTCTCCTGCTCCTGTCAGTTGATGGTGTCACCGAGGCGAAGCTGACTGGCCTGACGCAGCACTTCGTCGGGGTTCAGTACCGGGGCGTTGCCGCCACCGCTGTTTGCCGGCGTAACCGCAGCAGTCTGCTGCGTGCCGGCCTGTGGTGCGGCTTTCTTCTCTTTCTCCGCGTCCGCATCCTCGATGGTCGCCAGCCGGAATCCCTGCTGGAAGACCACGGTGACGGCGTTACCGGCCCCGATATCAATCACCGGGTGGTACTGCTCAGCACGTTTGATCCAGTACTGACTCAGCGTGTCGGCGGCCTTGCTGGCCCCGCCACCAAATCCCTGCTTCAGGATATCGCCCGCGCCCACAGACGCCGAGGCCCCCAGACCCACGGTCGGCGTGGCGGCAGATTTGATCCCCTCCCCGAAGCCGGAAAGCAGGCCGGCTGCGCCGGCGTTGGCGATGATGGCACCGTTGCGCATGACCGGCTTGCCGCGGATACCCTGCTTGCCCTGGTAAGCCACATGCCCGTCAAACGGCATATCGATGTGTTTACCGTTTTTCAGGATGCAGCTGATGTTTTTCGTGCGGACTTCGCCGCGCTCGCTGGAGATATCACCGTAAATTTCCCCGGTGACGCGGCACTGGTCGAGGCTGTACGTTTTACCGTTGGGCATCGAGACATCCCCGATAAGGGTGATGACCACGGGCGAGGTGTTCTGCTGACCGGTCACGCTGGCGTTGGCGTCTGCCCCCTCAATCATGACCGCCTCAGAGAACGACCCCGACGGTATCCACGGCAGGTTCGTTTTTTTCGCCGCGAGCGAGGCATACGTGAAGGTGTCACGCTGAAGGCCACCGGCGCGTACCGTGCCGGTGCCGGGGTAAAACCGGCTTCCCTGACCGGCAGAAGGCCCGCCTGACGGATCCCCCACTCGCCACTGTGCCGGTCCCGCCGGGCCGGTGGAGACCGGGGCATTC
Source organism: Pantoea sp. At-9b (assembly GCF_000175935.2). Taxonomy (NCBI): domain Bacteria; kingdom Pseudomonadati; phylum Pseudomonadota; class Gammaproteobacteria; order Enterobacterales; family Erwiniaceae; genus Pantoea; species Pantoea sp. At-9b. The sequence continues at coordinate 372,175 of NC_014839.1, read as the reverse complement.
GCAGCAGGACCGGACGGCGGTGTGCTGCCCTGTCCCGGCCCGGCAGGCGGTTTGCTGCCCTCCTGCATCTGCTGCTTCTGCAGCTGAGTGATGGCATCCGCCATCGTGCCCAGCTTCTTCTGCAGGTCCTCATTCTGCGCCTTCAGCGTGCCGGTGAGCGACGCGAGGTCCTTTTCCAGCCCGGCGGTTTTGTTCTGCTGCTGCTGCAGCGCCGAGGTAGCCACGCCGCTGGTGAAGGACGTGTTCACCAGGCTGCCGGTCATATCCGGCGCGGATTTCTGTGCCGGATGGTTCAGCTCAGCCTGATGGCGTGAATACGCCCAGATGCCGCCGCCGGTGGCGAGCATCACCGCCGCGGCCGCGCCGGCAATCATCCACTGCCGGCGGCGGGTCAGGGTATTGATGCTGCTCATGCCCCGCCCTCCTTATCCGTGGAGAAAATCACCCACACGTACCCTTCCCCGTTCGCATACAGGGTGCGGGTGGAGAGCATCACCGCGCGCACGCCCTGCTGCCAGAACTGCTTTTCACTGAGGGCGCGGGTGACATAACCGGTGTTTTTCATCCGGTAACGCACCACCCGCAGGTGTGAGCCTGCCAGCTGACGTTCCGGCGAGAGCAGGACGTCGGCGGGCGGGTTGTACGCCGGAGCCCGGCTGGCCTTTACGTCGGTATAGCCGTCAGGCACGCCGCCGTTTGCCACGGTGCGCGCCACGCTGACCAGCGTTTTCGGGAACGGCTGGCTCTCTTCCCACACCTTCGCGTCCGGGTTCGGCTTCAGCGGCACGTCCGAAGGGATAAGCTCCAGCGTGCGGCCGCTGCCGGGTTTCGGTGACACATCGAGCGAGACGCTCACCCCGCCGGCCGTTTCGATAAAGAGGGTGAAATCCTGCCCGGTCAGCGGCGTGATGAGCAGCGCGCCGTCGGCGGTGCTGTCCCGGGTGTACGCGCCCTCCGGGCCGGTGACGGCGGTAATCAGTTCGCCGTCGATGACAATTTTGTTCGGGCTGGTGTTGCTCATCTGCGCCTTCAGGTGCGCGTTATTTTCAAATACGGTGCCGGCCGGGCCGGGCACCACGGCTGAGGCCACGGCGGGCAACAGCGTAAGCGACGCCACGGCGGTGAGCACGAAAACGGTTTTCTTCATGATTCAGTCCTGTTGCGGGCGGCGGTCAGGTTGCGTCCAGGGCACTTCCGTGAAAGCCGTCAGGCGGATAAGGCCGTCCACGTAGTGCACGCTGAGTCGCCAGGCTTTGTTAGCGTCAGGCAGCGAAAGTTTCAGGTTGCCGCTGGAGGTGCCGGCGCTCAGCGTGCCCCTGACGGTGATATCACCGGTGATGGTGTCGGTGGTTTCATCGTCAAGGCGGAACACGGAGGAGACGCCGTACTTTTTGATGTATTCAGCTTCGGCGGCCAGCTGTTTTTTCATGGCGTCACGGTCTTCCGGCGGAACAAAGCGCAGCAGGGCGGCGTGCTGGCTGTCCACGGTCTCGGGCGTGACGGACAGGCGAAGATTGATAAACGAACGGACCAGCAGTCCGTTCAGGGCGTCGTCTCCGGAGGCGGCGGTGGAGACAAACGGCCGGTCAAACAGCATGGGAACGGTGATGGTTTTCTGGGTGCGGGCAAAGTGCCATGCGAGGGCGCCGGTGATGCCGTTCGCGGCAATGCTCAGGGCCAGAAGCGAACCCAGCCCCGCCAGCGCCAGCACCGTTACACGATTGCGCCCCTCCCGGACCTTGTACTTCATATCGGTTTTCCTTCTGTCGGTAATACGCGCCACCCGCAGGTGGCGCACGGGTTACTGCATCCAGTGCCGGTTGCCCGAGTCGGGCACCCGCCTGAACTGCAGCCGGAGCAGCGCGGTCGGCAGATACCAGTAAAGGAGATTCAGGAGCCACCAGGTGCCCTGCCCCTTCTTCAGATGGCGGATTAACAGCCACAACGCGCCGGCCACAACCAGCATCACGATGAACATGTCGCAGAGCAGGCCGATACCGGCGCACGCAACGATGACCACGGCCTCTTCTGTCGGGAGTCCGAGAATACGTTTCTGCTGATTGAGGGTTTCCGGGAACTGGTACTGAAGCGATTCCCTGTCCATGACGGGGATTAACCGGCGAGGCTGAAGAGAACGCGGGTGACGACAATAAGGAAGCCGAGGCCGCCCACGAACAGCATCGGGTTGCGGGTTTTGATGTAGGCGCCGATGGAGATGATGACTTCGGCAATGTACAGCCCCCACTCGATGGTACTGCCGTGGCCGAACGTATCCTTCGCATCCTGCTTCTGGCTGGAGAGCAGGTCTTCGGCGCGCACCAGATGCGGGAGCGCGAAGCACAGCACTGCCAGGGCAATCAGCAGCACGTTAACGCGGTGGCGGCGGATAACGCTAAAGGCGCGCAGAACGATGCCGATAATGCCTGATGGCACTCTGGCCCGGCGCGACGGGCAGGCTTCCGCAGCCCCCTCCGCCAGCGCGGGATTGCCTGAGATAACTTTCATGTAAAAAACCCTCAGTTTGAGTCAAGGAAATGTCATTGCGCGTAAACAGACGTAACGCGACACAAGTGTACATTTACGCAAAAAAAAAAAATCTGTGATACTCATCACATTTTTTACCTTCATTTTAATATTTTTAGGATTATTCCCGGTCGGCGGACGCGTAGGCTTTCCGTTTACTCAGGGGCACGCCTCGTAAGGAGGTCATAACAACATGAAGGTCAAAGAGAAGCTGGGCGACGGACGGGGACGTCCGCGCAAGTATGCGCACGGCGAAATGCAGTACCGCAAGCTGTGGCTGCCGGAAAACCTGCTGACGGAGCTGCGGGTCGCCGCCCGCGTCAGGGGGTACACGACGAATGATGAGGTCATCAGTCGTCTGGTGAGTTCCCTGCGCTTCACGCCGCGCCGGCCGGTGATTAAAACCGACGGGGGCCAGCGGCTGGTCGCACTGGCAAGATTATTTGATGAGTTTCTCCGGTCGAGGCTGGATATTATCCGCAGTGAATACGAAGAGAATAATCATCAGAACGAAACAGACGACAGAAAAACATTTGTGCCGGGAAAGAACCGGGCGTTCAGCAGCAGCTTTCCCGTTAATTTACGCCGCGATATGGAAATCAGCGCACGGTTTAATCAGCACAGCGTCAACCAGGAAATCATGGAGCGGCTGCTGGCCTCGCTGAATTATTTCACGGAGCAGCAGCTGCCGGAGAACGAAGAAGTACACCGCCTGCGTGAACTGGCCATTCTGTTTGACGAATTTATTTCAGAAAAAGTGGCGGTGGCGGAAAACCCGCTGACGAATAACACCGGGGAAGAAAAAAAGAAAAGCAGTAAGGCAGTCTTCAGGCCGGGCGGAATGCCCGGATTTTTTATTCCTGTCAGGAAACCGCCGTAAAAAACGAACAAGTCCCGTCCCCCCCTTAATTTTTAATCCCGGACATGAAGCATAAATCCGCACCGGAGCCATACCGGCTGGACGAAATCATTAACACCACGGCTGAATCCGATAACGCCGGCACAGAATCTACTATCACTCCCTTCCCTGCCTGCATTCATTCCGGTGAGGAAAATAAAAACCCGGCACCTGTTTTTTGCCGGTAATGATAATTTTCAGTGGTGTTTATTCCGGATGCCGCTTACCTGTTCAGTGATACAGGACAGAAAATATGAGAGGTTTCATGGGGGAGAAAACCGCCGTCTTTCCCGACGGTTTTTTAATTAACATTACTGAGTAACTTCAGACCGGATACGGAAGAATCAGGGTGGTTAATTGTCTTCCAGAAGAAAGTGTTTACTCTCCGCTTTATCTTCAGCGGCGGACATGGACGAAAGGTTACGGTCAATAATCTCTTCCAGTCCCTTGTCCACGTCTTCACCCCGGATCCGCAGATACATTTCGGAGAGCATCGCCATCATGATGCTGATTCCTTCACGACTGCCGGAGACCTTACGGATTAAATCCCGATTGAATCCCTCCATGTCGAACTTATTCCCCTCACCCTGGTGTTTCTTTACCATCAGACCGATACCGACAAGCTCATTCACCACGGAGGAAAAGTTCACGTCACCGTGTGTGGCCCCGTTCTGAATCTCAATCTGCACCAGCTCCTGGACTTCCCTTTCGGTTTTTTCTTTGAAGTAGATGTTTCGTCTGGCCATACCATTATCCTTAATGCACGCTCAGGATATTTCCTGCTCGCTGTGTGTTGTATGTTTTTATTTTTAAACTCCGGGTCAGCCACCGGGACAGGCTGAATCCCTGCGGTTCCTTTTTTTATTATTCTTACGGATTTCGCTGTGTGTCAATCCGGCACTGTGTATTAATTTTACCGGGTGTGTTAATCCGGCACTGCACCCGGTTTTTATGTGTGTCAATCCGGCACTGCGCCCGGTTTTTGTGTGTGTTAATCCGGCACCGCACCCGGTTTTTGTGTGTGTCAATCCGGCACTGCGCCCGGTTTTTATGTGTGTTAATCCGGCACTGAACCCGGTTTTTATGTGTGTTAATCCGGCACTGTGTCTGTTTTATTATATCGCAACACACTGATTTAAAGAGATAGCCACAATTAACACACAGGGGAGTGCCGTTTGCAGTGCCGGATTAACACACAATCCGGCACTGCATTAACACACAATCCGACACCGTAATATCATCTAATCAGGCACTGCCTTAACACACAATCCGGCACTGCAAAGTGTGTTAATTAACACACCTTTTCGCGGATACTGGCCGGATGCAGTAAATTATCAGAAGTAACACCATGTTTTAAAAACAAAAAACCGCAAGATAAAATCTTGCGTGGGGTGTGATGTGAGTAACCCTGTAAAAGCGGCTTGTGAAATACCCCCCTTCCCGCTGTTTTAAATAATCCGGCATGGTCATAAGAAGGTCACGCAGAGCGCCCCGTGCGCGTCTGTAACGAATTATCTTGCGCATGATTACCTGAGAGGGTATTTTTCACGCAGACGCCCTCAGCGCATTCTGCGCGTTATGATGAGATTATTTTTATGAAATGGTTCGCCTGTGCAGGCTTTGCCGCAATATTCAGCGTGCAGGCTGCACCAGAAATGTGTTTCACAAAGGCCGGGGAAGGTTTCGGTATTGATCCGCGCCTGCTGATGGCACACTCCATTCAGGAATCGCGCATGCGTAATAATGCGCTGAATACCAGAAGCAGCGGGGGAACGCATGACGTCTGCAACATGCAGATCAACAGCTCTCATTTTGATCAGCTGAAAAAGTTTGATATTACGCGGGAAAGGCTTCTGAAAGATCCGTGTATCTGCATTTATACCGGCGCGTGGATCGAGGCGCGCAATTTCAGGCAGTACGGCAGGAACTGGGACAGCGTCGGGATGTATAACACCGGCCCCAGCCCGAAGCTCATAAAACAGCGCCGTGAGTATGCGGCAATAATTAAAAGTATCTATCGCGTGCTTATCGCCCGTGATGAGGTTTATGCTGCCATGACACAGCAGAATAAAAAAACGCCTGCGCCGGAAACTTTTCTCAGCGCAGACGTTGACACCCGCATAAAATAACCCCGTATATTGGAGTTAATATTTATGCTTTGAGTTTTGCGAACTCCTCCGCCATTTTCCACAGCGCCTGATTAAGTTTTATATCGCCATCAATTCCCGTCACCGGTCGGGTAGTGATTCTTTTTCCTTTCGCCGTTCTGCCGGAGACGCCACCTTTGATCAGATTCTCCTGAACGATATTAAATGCGGTCCACAAATCGGTGCCTTTGTCATACCAGGCACGCGGCTGAATAATACGCTCAGCCGTGACGGGCGACTCTTTACCGTCATATTTATACTCCAGAGCCAGCTGCCCCAGCAGGCGGCGTTCTTCACTGTTTACCTGAATGGATTTCATTGTGTCGATGTTATTTTCGACCTTATCGAATACGCCCAGTACCTCATAAGCACCCTCAATCACCTGCGACACAATATCACCTTTGTGCGGCACGCTGATTTCGCCAAATGATTTCCAGCACACCAGTCCGTTGCTGCACACCTGGCGGAAAATACCGGGGATCATTTTATAACTGCTTGAGCCATCGTGACTGTTCAGTAAAACAATTTCAGGGACTTCGGCACCGGACAGATTATTTCCCCGGCGCAGGCGGATCATGTGTTTGGTAAAGTCACGGCGCTCCGGGTCGCGCACGCGTGACTGACTGGCGTAATAAGGCTGGAAACCTTCGTCGCGCAGTTTATCCAGCAGGGTGATGGTTGGAATATACGTATAGCGGTCAGATCGGGAGTCGTGTTTTTCAGCGGAAAAGGCGCTCGGCACGACGCGCATCAGCTCATCATTGGTCAGTGGATTATTTTTACGGACAGACGTGGGGGCGGCGTAGCGGGTGGCAAAACGGACCATAATAAAATTCCTTATATTGAGAAAGACGGTCAAATCAACGTGTTTTCTGGCCGGGATCATTCCCCGGCAGCAGCGGCGTAATACTCCCGGACGACCACAAATCCGGTGTCATATTCCTGGACGGCCACGGGATACCCTTTGTGGACGTAAATTTTCAGGGCTTCCGACTCCGGGGTAGGCTCCTCAATGAGCGTCATCCCGGCCAGTACGGCCTGGTGCACGCCCGCCACGCCGGTAAACTCACCGTTTGCACGGATCCAGAGGTACAGGTCCGCAAACTGAGCCGGACTCAGGTCGCGGTTTTCCTGTCCCTTCCCCCGTGTTTCGGTAGATTCTGAAGCGGCGGTGTTGACGTTCTGTGTGTTCATGCTGGTTTCCTCTTATCGGTTGCTTTAACCCTGTTTCGGTGAGTTCCTCGCGGCGAAGGGCAGAGTAGCGACGGGCGAGGGATGCACGAAGGGCGTCACCGGAGGCCGCAGCGCAAGCGAGCAGAGCGAGTGCGAACGGGCGAGGAACGGCGAAGCGTACCCTTCAGGGCAGACGGAGAACGGTGCTACGAACAGCCCTCCGCGGGGAGCACACCGGAACAGGCTGCACGACTGGGGAGATGAGCAGGAACACACCCGACACGACGGAACGGCGTGGCGGCATTAAAGGGCGCAGCGCGCCCGGTGAATGCAACGGCGACAGCCGGTTGCAGCCACTGACCTTCGCCATCAGACCCTGGCCGGGAGGCCCGGAACACGCCCCCGCGTGGTCCGGTGGAGCGTAAGCATGCGGGCAACTCGCATTGACAGAGCGGTTTTGGCTAATTTCGGCGAATCGATCGTCTCAGGTTTCAGTGCGGGTGTTCTGTCAGGCGTTGAAGTACTGACCAGGGTGTTTGCGGACAGGTGTCGAAGTACTGACTGCGGTAATCGCGGAGATGCGGTGCAGGTGCTGACTGTGGCTGAAGCCCCGTGGGACAGGGCTTTGCCGCGATCCCTGTGTCAGGGGCGCAACACCCGACTACAGGAATGACGCCGGTATCGCGGATTAGCTGCCTCCGGTTCGCCTTTCCCGACAACGGTTTTTTTCAGTATCCCGAGCCTTTACCTGCTGAACCGGTATGTCGAAAACGGCAGCAACTCATCCAGCCGATCCTCCGACCACGACGGTAGTCGTTTCAGCACGTCCGACAGCCAGGCATGCGGCTCCAGACCGTTCATTTTCGCCGTTTCCAGCAGCCCCATGATTCGCGCGGCACGTTCTCCTGCGGCCAGAGAACCCGCGAACAACCAGTTGTTGCGCCCCATCGCCACCGGCCTGATGACCCGTTCGGCACGGTTATTTTCCATGGGAACCCTGCCATCCTCCAGGAAGCGAACCAGTGACGGCCACGTTTTCTCCTTCAGCGGATAACGTATCGCTTTATACAGGGCAGACCCTTTCTGGCAGGCATCCAGTTGCTCTGTCAGCCAGGTATGAAGTTTCTCAAGCAGAGGTCTGGTATACCGTCGTCGCCACCGGACCTTATTTTCCGGTGAGCGGGTGCGGATGCGCTCCTCCAGACTGAATATCCGGGCGAGCACTTTCAGAACGAACCCTGCACGCGGATCCCCACTGGCCTTATATAACTCAGCGAACCGTCGGCGGGCGTGACTCCAGCATCCGACGTTGATGATACGGTCGTTTTCTTTCGCCACCGACTTGTAGACGTCACAGTCATCGGTGACCAGATATCCGCCCGCCCATTCTGACAGGAATGCCAGCGGATATTTAGCACCCCGGCCCGCATGACATTCGAAGACAACGACGGGATTGCCGCTATGCTCGCCGCTGATGTAGCTCCAGAGCCAGCCCCGTAAGGATGAGCCTCCTTTTTGGGTATCCAGGATACGCATCGACGTCTCATCGGCATGGATAACATCGCGGGTTAAGATTAAACGGCGTAGCTGTTCAGCCAGGGGCATCAGGGCTACGCTGACTGCGCCAACCCATCCGGCCATTGTGCTGACTGACAGATCGACATCGGCCCGGGCAAAAATGTGCCGCTGGCGATAAAGTGGCAAATAGTCCCGGTATTTGCTGACCACCACCTGAGCAGCCAGGCTGGCTTCTGCATTCCCTTTCGGGATAATCTGCGCGGGCACGTCACCACTGACCACCCGCTGGCAGCAGGTGCACCCGTACTGTGGGCGAACATACTGATTAACGACGAAGTGCGCCGGGATATACTCCAGTTTTTCACTCACTTCGTCGCGGATATGGCGCAGCATCCCCGGGCACCCGAGATCCGGACAGTCATCAGTCGACGCGGGTTCAATGGTTTTTACGACCCGTGGCAGATGGGCCGGAAGGGGTTTACGAACGGGGCGGAGTGCGGGCCGGGTTTCACCGGCATCATCGGGCTGTAACAGCGTTCTCAGCCGGACTTCCGTCGCCGCGATATCCGTGTCCACATCCTCTTCGAAGAGCTGGCGCTGTAGCCCGGACAGCGATTCGCTTTTTCGCCCGAATCGATGCTGCCGGGCCAGCATCAGCGCCTCTTCCAGCAGACGGATACGTTGTTCTTTTTCAGCATTCTCAGACACCACTTTTTGCACCATGGCAAGCGCCAGAGTGCGAAGCTGTTCGATGTCATTGGTGGTGCTGAGAAGTGAGATATCCATACCCTTAATACTACCATGGCGGGCATGGATATTCATTATTTTACACAGGGTTACACCCTGTTTTACAGCTGATGTGCAGATGGAAGGTCTTCACTCCGGAAGACCCCGTCCGCCAGGTTATGTCCGTCCATTTGTTGCCAGTCGATGCCGGTTATCAGCCATTCGAACTGCTCAGGCGTCAGAGACCATGCGGCATCATTTGCACGTGGCCAGTGAAAGTGACCTTTATGCAGACGCCGGGTGCACAGCCATACTCCGTGCTTGTCCCAGCGCAGCACTTTGATGCGCGTCCGGGCCTTATTGGCAAAGACAAAAGCTGCACTTTCGTGCCATGAAGATTTCAGCGTGTCCTGCACATACTGTGTGAGGGTGTCGATCCCCCGGCGCATGTCCACAGGTTTCACGGCCAGGAAGACATTATCAGGTTTCAGCATAGCGGAGGGCCCTGAAGACGTCGGTCAGTTGTGAAGGATGGCAGCACATGCGTATTCCACCGGGCAGAAAGAGCGTGACAGGTTCATTTACAGCAGCAGGGGGCTGCTGAAGGGTGTCGACGGGTGCTGCAGGTGCATCAGAAACCCTGACGGGGATGATTTCCGGGGCGTTTGCGCGTTGTTCAGCTTTTGCGACATCCTGCGGCCACTGTCGCAGTGATTTGAAAGGAATATCGTAAAGGTCGCAATATTGTGCACGGGTGAGGCCACTGGCTCTCCATGCGGCGACGTGATGCTTTTTCTGGTCAAGAGTCCATCGAATTTTTGGCATTGTTCGATCTCCACGGGAGTTGTACGAATGCCGGTAATGCTAACTGCCTGAAAATTCCTGTGAAGATGAGTTCGCCGCAACATTACGGTGGAGCTTACCGGCTCTGCCGGTTAGCGGAGCGGGGCTGACGACCCGGCACCGCCGGGGAGCCGTCAGGGGGCCATGCCCTTTTCTTCTGTGGTTCTGGCGCGGAAAAATGCCCACAGACAACCGTCAAAAAAGTACAGCATGAGGAAGAACAGCAGGGGGAAAACGCGAACACTGCACGGGGGCGGACGCAGAAGGAGGAAGCAGTCCGGTGCGTCAGCACCGGGCCGCTCCTGCTTTTACCGCCCTTCTTCTTCGTTTTCCGTCTCCGCATCGTGGTGCAGTTGGGCAGTCGCCAGCAGGCCATCAAACGCCATTCCGCCGCTGTCACACAGGTGCATCAGGTCAGCCAGCAGGTCCGAGACGGCGGTCTCTGCCGGTTCCCCGTCAGCATCGAGGCCGGTCCTTTCCGCGAAGGTCACGAGTGCGGCCGCCGTGGCGCTGATGCGCTCAGTGTTACCGGCGTCAAAAGGCAGTACCCCGTCCCCGTCACCGGCCAGTGTGATCAGGTCTGCAAAACAGAGTTCCTACCCGGCAGGATAAGTATCCGGTGCTAAAGTCATTAATGATGTCATGGATGATATCGCCGATTATCAGAGTACTGTTGTCTTTGTATTGTTATGACAACTGAAACAGGCAGGGGCACACCCCCCTGCCTTTTTTCCGTCAGGTGATAACTTTCCGGTTACAGATAACTTTCCAGTCGGTACAGGACGGGTTGTCCCGCAACGGCGTCAGGCTGACCACGTTCTCCGCCACGCCGTTCATCACCAGAATGCGCTCAATGCCCGCAAACCAGTCCTCACCTGGGCGCACCGGAAACCACAGGTTGCTGTTGATGCCGCTCAGCAGCGGATCGTTACAGAAGTGCACGCCCCGCCCCTGCCGCGTTTCACATCCCGTGACGATAAGCTCCATGCGCACCCCCACCGTGACGGCGCTGCGCGCCAGCTGCTCCGCGACGTCGCTTCAGCACCACTCTGCCGAATCCGGCACCGGCAGCTCCATGCAGCGCAGGAATTTCTCCCCTGCCCGTGCCGCCCGCTGCGCCAGGCCGAGCACTGAAGGTTCGCCGCTGGCGGCGTCTGCACCGTCCAGCCAGTGTCCGTTGTGGAAAAAAGCCTCATCCCCGCTATCAAGACGGATAAAACAGTATGCACCCATCACGCGGGCGATATCGGCCTGTTTGACCGGCGTCAGCGCGGATGCCGCATTCAGAAGGGTTTCCGTACTCATGCTTTTGCCTCCATCATTGTGTGTACAGCCTGCATAAACTGCGGCCACTGCCGGAATGGCATGGGACGCATGGTGGCCCTGCGGCCATTTCTGAGGCCATTTACAAACGCCTCTGCCTATGACAGGATTTGCGGGTCAGAATTCATAACAACTCTCCATTGTTGGTTTTGATGAGGCAGTCAGCCGGTAACTGACTGCCGTGGAAGAAGCAGGCAGACGCCTGCTTTTTTTACGCCCGTGTTCTGCCGGACGCTCCGTCACTGATTTCACTAAGACGCCCGGCCAGCTCTGGCGACAGACCGGCAGGTGGCGTGAATTTTCCCGGCAGGGACGTGTCAGTACTGTCTGCGTGATGTGTCTCCATAGTTATCTCCCGGTCCGGCAGCCTGGCTGCCGGATAAATAATCAGGCAATATCAGCCACATACATGGAATACCCTGCCATCAGTAACAGCGCCAGGTGAGAACGCCCCGCACTCCATGCAGTTTCACCGGTTTCTCCGAATAATTTCATGGCAAGCTGACCGGCACAGTTCCAGGCTGACAGGGAGGAAAACGGCACCACCGGACGCGGACGGGTCCAGTCCGTTACCGTGTTGCAGACGCGTTCCGCGATATTCCGAATCGTGCCGTTCAGCAGCTCCTCCCGTTCCATTTCGTCCATTTCTCTTGTGCTGAGTGTGGCCAGACAGGCCAGATCGTTGCGCAGTGCCTGACTGAGGCCCGGTATTTCCGGCACGTTAGCAGACACCGGAGCGACTGTTTTCATACTCCGGAGAGTCCGCGCCTTCTTTTCTGCCGATGCGGCCTGAAACACCGCCAGTTCCGGCAGGCTTTCCGGGTATTCCTCATCCCACAGAGATGACAGCTTCATACCCTGTGCCAGAGACTCTACGGAGCGGACCATGTCATACACCACAGGCGTGGTGAGCCCGCCCATCTCCGCCAGCTCTGTCACCAGGCAGGCGGCTTCCTGCGGGGCAAAAATTTCAACGTTATAATCCGGTGCATCAATGCCGAGGCGTTCAAAGGCACGGTACATCATCAAATCGCCTTCCGTTTTTGCGAGACGGATGAGCGCACTGGTTTTGCGGGAAATAAAGGTGATGGAAGGGTTGTTCACCCATGTTTTGGGAGATTCTGGCGTGGCGGTGTTGACGTTGACGTTCTGTGTGTTCATGGCACTTCTCCTGTTCCGGTGTGTAGTCATGTTTCGGTCGATCCAGTCGCGGCGAAGGGCAAAGTAGCACCGGCAGTGAACGGAGAAAGGGAGCCCCCGCAAACCGCAGCGCAAGCGAGCAGAGTGAGTGCGAACGGGTGAGGAGGCAGCGAAGCGGGGCCCTTTCGGAAGTGAATCGACTGTGCTACGGAAAGTCCTCCGCGAGTGGCGACCGGGACATGCTCTCCGGACGGGCCGACGGGCAGGAACACACCCGACACGACGGAACGGCGTGGCGGCATTAAAGGGTGCCGCCCGGTAAACGCACCGGCGGCAGCCGGTTGCAGCCCCTGACCTTCGCCATCAGACCTGGCCGGTTAGCGGAGAGGGGCTGACGACTGCCCGCAGGGGCAGGAGCCGGAGGGGCCGAGCCTTTTCCCCCTGTGGTTCTGGCATGGAAAATGCCGGAAAACAACCGGCGAAAAAGCACAACGAGAGGAAAAGCAGCAGGAGGAAAGAGCAAACACTGCACGGGGACGGACGCAGGCGGAGGAGGCTGGCCGGTGTGCCGACAGGCCATCAAACGCATCCCTCTGCTCTCACAAAGATGCATCAGGTCGGCCAGCAGGTCCGTGACGGCGCTCTCTCCCGCTTCCCCGTCAGCATCCGGGCTGGTCCCTTCCGCGTAGGTAATGAGTGTGGCCGCTGATGCACTCAGTGTTACCGGTGTCGAAAGCCAGAACCCCGTCCCCGTCACCGATCAGTGTGACCAGATCAGCAAAACAGAGTTCTTCACCAGCAGGATGGCAGGCAGCTGCTACAGTTACAGATGAGGACATGGATGCTTCTCCGAGGTTCAGGTAATGTCACCGGTTTTACCGGACCGATGGCGGAAACGGGCAGGGGTACCCCCCTGCCTTTTTTCCGTCAGATGATAACTTTTCGGTTACAGATAACTTTCCAGTCGGTACAGGACGGGTTGTCCCGCAACGGCGTCATACTGACCACGTTCTCCGCCACGCCGTCATCACCAGAATGCGCTCAATGCCGCAAACCAGTCCTCATCCGGGAGCACCGTAAATCACAGGTTGCTATTGATACCGCTTAGCAGCAGGTCACTACAGAAGTGCACGCACCGCCCCTGCCGCGTTTCACACCCCGTGACGATAAGCTTAATGCAGCGCAGGAATTTACCCCTGCCCTTGCCACCCGCTGTACCAGACCGAGTACAGAAGGTTTGCTCCTGTCGGTGCTTGCTCCGTCCAGCCAGTGACCGTTGTGGAAAAAAGACTCATCGCCGTTATCAAGACGGATAAAGCAGTATGCACCCACGGGCGATATCGGCCTGGGTGACCGCCGTCAGCGCTGGTGCTGCATTCAGAGTGGTTTCCGTATTCATATTTTTGCCTCCATCATTGCATATAAGCCCGCATTAACTGCGGTCACTGCCGGAACGGCAAGGGCCGCATGGTGGCCCTCGGCCATTTCTGAGGCCATTTACAAATGCCTGTGCCTGTGCCATAGTTAGTTGGTCAGAATTCATAAACTCTCCAGTTTCGCTATTTTGACGGGGCGGATTTTCCCGGGGGGGAATTCTTCGCTGTGGAAGAAGCAGGCAGGTGCCTGCTTTTTTTACGCCTGTGATTTGCCGGATGGCCATCAGACAGCTCCGGTGCCAATCCTTCAGATTGCATGAATTTCCACGGCAGGGGCGTGCTAATGCGGGTGAAAGTCCGCAGTGCATCGGGTTCTGTCCCCTGCGCAATGCTGGAAATGGAAAAGACAATTATCGGGAAGATTGCAGCCGCCAAGAATGCGATGTACCGCCGCTGGTGGGCACCATCGACCCGGGCTTTATCAGTAGACTCACCCCGGGCAGCAGGCCGCCCTCACACTCATTCTGCTGAGTTCTGACCGCTTTACGGCGGTACAGGGGTTTTGTCGACACCGGTAAAACCATGCAGTTTAAGGCTGTAAGGGCGCCAGTTGAGACCCTACCCAGGGCGGAAGCACGCTGGTTATCGGGCTGCCACACTCACCCTTGCGGTAAAGGAAATTCGCGATTACGGTCGTTCGAAATACGACCATCTTCATACAGGGCATTGTAGCACCCGTACGCGCCTGCCTGCAGAATATCACTGTACACGTTGCGGATGCATGCCCTGCGGTCCGGCGAGTGTTCAGCTTTATGGCGGATTACTTTGGGTTTCTGCTCTTTATGCGAATGACGAATTCTGAAGCACACATGGAAACATTCAGCGCGTGGGGGCTGGCTGTGAATTTACATAGGCTTTCACTATGCCTTTTAAATGCGTTAAATTCCCAGCAGGTGCGGCAGACGGTTTTTCATCAGATGGCATCATACTGCCGTTGAAGACAGTTAGGTGTGGTAAAACCGGGCTGAATGCTGGCAAGAGTAACCACGTAGCCAGCCAGGCTTTCAGCATCACGCAGCGCCGTAAGGTGAACTCCCGTCACTAGGGTCGGGATAAACTCTGTAATCCCGGATGCGTTTTGCACCCGAATCAAGGGTCTGCCATATAGCCTTTCGGCACCACATCGTAATCTGTCGCCGTCTCGAGTTCGGGCTTAATTTGTTCTGCCGCAGCCCACTCCCTTTCAGTGCTCGGCCCCCCAGCCTGTGTGCCCTGCTTCACTTTCATGCCAACTTCAAATAATATTTATGCAGTTGATATTATTCATAAAATGGAATTATTAGAACAACAAAACTCCTGTTGCCTTACCGTATCCGACTAAGCACTACACCAGTACCACATTTATACTGTGCTGATTTTTACCTTACAAAAAGGATTTACCAGCACTTGGGTGAAAACACAATAAACCGCACAAAGTGTTAAAACACACCGTTTAATGAAAAGATTGCGACACATACCGTCAATTAGCTTGTGTGAGGTAGGTTTGGCAGAAAGGATATTCCGCTGAGTTAATCTGATACTCACGAGGTGATATGGGTATGGGTAAGGTAATAAAGTGGGGTGTCAGAATTGCTGCTCTTATTTCTGCATCTTCCCTCATAGCCATTCCATTCGGTCATTGTTCTCAGGATTATATGACCTTATCGGACTGCATTATGTTGCTGGTATGGGGGCACATGGAGTGGGAAATCTGGTTGGGTAAAAAATAGACCGCTCATGAAACCGGTGGTTGTAAAAACATATACCTCATGCTGTTAACTTTGGAAATGGCTGCCACCGAACTATCTGATTACTCTGCCTTCTTTCCTGCTGGCAATTGCGACACAATGTATGCAGGGCAGCGGTTCAACCCCGTACAGAAGCCTTGTCAGTTGGATCCCATCTTTGCAGCCTACCTTGTACCCCAAGGTAGGCTAGCGATCCGTGCGATTCCATCACCAAGCATCCTTCCCTGTGAACTGTCGACAGTGCGGGCATAATAGTTATTACCAGTCAGAAACAGCAGGGTGCCTAAGCCTGTTATGAAAGTTATTATCGGGAGTTATTGTCATTTCGTCTTCTCAGCCTGCCTTTTCGATCGCGATCTATTCCCATCTCTTTCTCGGTTTTACTGGCCGCTTGCCGCAACTTATACTGTGCGTCAGGTTCGCGTTGTGCTGGCTCCAACTGCCTCAGGCATCGCTTCTGATGACTCACTGCCTGCTCCCGCTCATCATCTGTGACGCTGTTTCTTGCCACTTCTGCCCAACGAGTGGCAGCCCGCCGAAAAAATCCTTTTTCTTCCAATTCTTCGGCTTTTTTATCAGTGACCATATGCTCTCTCTGCTCAGTATGCCCGGTGTCATGCCAGCCACTGACGGCTCTATTCATCCTTCAGCGCCCGTCTGACCTTATCCCTGATCAACTGAAGAAATTCAACGGGTGTGGTGCCGCACGGTTCGGGAACGAATGTGCATCTGAAGTCCTTCTTCAAATCATCGCATTCATTGATGAAAAGGTCGATATCATCTATCACAGCGTATCTCATTCCTTTATGTGATACCGCCAGAAATGCATCAATCTTTGGTTCAAATTTTTCATTGTCATAAATGAGGTCATAATCCTGAGCGAAATAAATTTCAACGGATCACCCAGCGCTCTGATGTCGATTCTGCCCTTCGCTTATATCTGCAGTAAAGCAGTCAGCAGAAAGTAGGTTTTACCATTATATAGATTGAGTTCAATTACAACGCGAACCCTGTAGCAGTACTTAACCTGCCGGGAATCACGCTGAACTGGAATACTTGTTGGATGAGAGAACATCAGGCTCAGGAGCACCCTTACGGAAGGTTTAACGGTGTATTTTCACCCACATCAGAACTTGGTTTTATTATCGCTGAGAAATCTTGAAATCAGCTTCAGATCAATTTTTGCAGTCCGTGACGGCTTTTCAGTCTCATAAACAACTCTTCCGGTTTTTTTCCAATATGTCTTCCAAGTGCATGTCCACCTCCTGCACGACGGGACACCGCTTCATCCTCAGCCAGCTTGATCCACCCGCCACGATTAGCAGCAAACCCGAGCGGTATTGCCAAATCCACAGTCAGTCCCACTTTCATGGCCGTGTTTTTATTATCAAGCAGCGATTTGGCCGACAGGACAATAGATTGTGTCAGTCTGCCGTCCGGTCCATATCTGCCGGCCAGATGACCGGATAACATCAAGGTGGTGAGTACCAATAAAAACGCATTTGGCTTTGGTCAGCATGGTGTGTTCAGGTAACATACACATAGCACCTGCTCAAAACATCGCCATCAAAGCACCAAACATCCACAGACATCCATACAGCCGGTTACTGTGCGGCTCACCTTCCCTGCGGGATAAAACAACGCCAGCGCAAACTAATACGCAATGGGTATGTTAACACTCCGAAAGATAAAGACTGATTAATGTAAATATTCTTACCCGAGGGCACATAACTGCCAGTTCGGTGTCTATTCACCAGTTAGAGAACCAAGGTAAACACATGCGATACAATAAAACCGAGGCATATAAGAAAATCGTCAGCGCCTTCAATGATTACGACCTCGAGTTTGAGGCAACTGAAGTAAGAACTATAAGGTTTCGTGTATTTCTCGACAGCGACAGACTTACCTGCGTCAGGCTTCCAGCCATCAGCTATTACGAATGGAAAAGTCCCTTTCTCCTTGACAATGCCATTATCAATGCCAGAAATTACCTTCAGGGTGAGATAGTCAATCTTGGCGGTCTGGCATGGGCCAAGGCTTCCGGAGATAGGCTATAGCGGCCAGAATTGTTCCTGAATCTCTGGTCGGAGTAGGGATTGTGCCTCAGCCAGAAAGCGCGAAATGCCTAAAACCGTTTTTTTCAATAGCGTTATGCTCAGGCTTCCATCCATCTTTGCTGAGGAGTGAATCATGAGCACAGATCCGCTGAAAACTAATGTAAGTGACGGTCTGGTAAAAATGCATGAGGCAGCAGAACTTATTCCCGAAGAAAAAATTGCAGAACTTGCTGAAAAAGCAAAGAAGGATGCTGAAGAATTCATGCAGCAACGGCGCGAACATGACAGAAAGTCTGACAACTGAGTGGTCTCTATTTCTGGTGCGAGATCTGATGAGGATTCAGGCGCACAACCATAAGGAGCTTTACTTATGGCAACTGCCAAAGAAAATAAAAACTCACAATCATTTACGGCCCGCATTCCTAATGAGATTTTTGAGAGTATGGAGGCTGTTAAACAAGACGGCGAAAGCAACGCTAAGTTTATTGTTAATGCCCTGCGTGGGGAAATAGCTCGCAGACAAACCTAAGGCTGTAGTAAAAACTCTTTAGTAACAGCTTTTGAGGCGCTAAGCTTCCCAGAGTTCAACCGCGGCTCGTCTTTGTTGAATAAATCGAACTTTTGCTCAATCTCACGATCAGAACACGCATTATCCTGATAACATAGGCAATCCCCGTGGCAAAGCAGAAGTTCAGAATCACCAACTGGAAGACCTAAAACAAAGCCCTTATCAACCTTGGCTCCATCACCTTCTGGCTGGATCATTAAGCGGTTAAGTGCATGGTACGAAACTGCAACACCGTTATCATGGGAACGACCTCAGCGCTATCCTGACCTTGCCATCACTACCGTACTGATGATTAAACGAATATCTCAACTCACCCTGCGGGCTGCTCAGGGATTTATTGATTCCATTTTTTCCTTATGGGCGTCCCGCTGCGTTGCCCGGATTGCAGCAGCGTCAGCAAACTGGCAAAGTCGGTTAGCGTCTGTTTAAAGCCCCTCCCGAGGTGAGATAGCCAAACTGGTGATTGATTCCACAGGGCTGAAATTCTTCGGTGAAGGCCAAAAAACACGGCAAAGAACACCGTCGGACCTGTCGCTGAACAACGTTCCGGACTCAGAGGCTTTTCCCGGCTTAATCCGGCAGCCCCACCGAAAAATCAGGTCAGCCACTGCGGACGGTG
Organism: Pantoea sp. At-9b; assembly: GCF_000175935.2. Taxonomy (NCBI): domain Bacteria; kingdom Pseudomonadati; phylum Pseudomonadota; class Gammaproteobacteria; order Enterobacterales; family Erwiniaceae; genus Pantoea; species Pantoea sp. At-9b. The sequence continues at coordinate 353,477 of NC_014839.1, read as the reverse complement.
CTTATAAGAGCCGGTTATGCCACGATGAATTACGTAGTAAGAAAATCAGTGCCTCATCCCACCACAAAGGGTGCAGGTTACTGGGCTGGTGACTACACAGACCGCAATGGTGCTGTTGCAAACCAGCGACTGAGTAGAAGTAATGGCCGGTGGAGATGGACAAGAGATTACAGTCGTCGCTTGATAGCGGAAACACCCATTTACCGTCTAAAACAGCTTCCCGGTGGTTCACTGACATTGCGTGACTACGACGGTCAGGTAGCAGAGGCTTTTACCATGGTGCGTGCGCTGAACAAAATGATGAAGGCTGGCATGCCAGAACGCGTGCGTTTAGCCTGAGAATGAATCTCTTGTAGAAAGCCTCGCCTGGAATATGATTTATTCAACAAAGCCTTGTTAATTACAAACATTCCTGCCATTTGCCCTGCCCCCCACGAAACATTACTCTTTAACCCTGAGTATACATTTGTGCATCAGTAAAACCGGTTCAACATTGTTAATATCATGATCTGCTCCCCGTTGATTAACACACCGCGATGTTAGTAATGTCTTCATTAGCAACGTGAGGGCATCCCCATGAAGAAGCGTTTTTCCGATGAACAGATCATCAGTATCCTCCGCGAAGCCGAAGCCGGGGTTTCTGCCCGTGAGCTCTTCCGTAAGCACGCCATTTCTGATGCCACCTTTTACACCTGGCGTAAGAAGTATGGCGGCATGGAGGTGCCCGAGGTTAAGCGCCTCAAGTCGCTTGAGGAAGAGAACGACAGACTCAAGAAGCTCTTTGCCGAAGCCATGCTGGATAAGGAGGCACTTCAGGTGGCTCTGGGGCGAAAATACTGACGACAGACCAGAAGCAGGAAGCCGTTAAGTTTATGTGTGATGCGACCGGTCTGTCGCAACGCCGTGCCTGCAGGCTTACAGGTTTGTCCCTATCGACCTGCCGCTATGAGGCTCAGCGTCCGGCGGCTGATGCACATTTATCAGGGCGTATCACAGAACTGGCACTCGAACGAAGGCGTTTTGGTTACCGGCGCATCTGGCAGTTATTACGTCGGGAGGGCCTTCACGTCAACCACAAGCGGGTATACCGCATTTACCACCTTAACGGCCAGAGTGCGAAGCGCAGACGACGTCGTAAGGGTCTGGCGACTGAGCGGCTTCCGCTTCTTCGCCCGGATGCGCCGAACCTGACATAGTCGATGGATTTTGTCATGGATGCACTTGCCAGCGGCCGCCGGATTAAGTGCCTGACCTGTGTGGATGATTTCACTAAGGAGTGTCTGACCATCAGCGCAGCTTTCGGAATTTCAGGCGTTCAGGTCACGCGTATTCTGGACAGCATCGCGCTCTTTCGTGGCTATCCGGCGACAAGAAGAACCGATCAGGGCCCGGAATTTACCTGGCGCGCGCTCGATCAATGGGCCATTGATCATGGTGTGGAGTTGCGACTTGTCCAGCCAGGTAAGCCAACGCAGAACGGATTTATTGAGAGTTTCAACGGTCACTTTCGGGATGAATGCCTGAATGAACACTGGTTCAGCGATATTCTTCATGCCCGGAAAATCATTGATGACTGGCGGCAGGACTATAACGAGTCCAGACCTCATTCATCGCTGAATTACCAGACGCCGTCTGAATTTGAAGCAAGCTGGAGAAATGGAAAATTAGAAGGTAAACAAACCGACATTACTAACTGATCGTTGTATCTAATACTGGGGGCAGGTCACTGCGTAGAGACGGCGCAGTTTATGAAGCCCTATACGGACCGGGACCGCCCCCAACGGCCCAAGATGCCTAACGGTCAACAGTCCCACATATTACCGCACTTTTCCTACTTTTAGGCCGGTTTCTTTAAAGCACAGCAAACATCAGAGTTATACTCTGTACAAAAGGTACCGACATTTATCAGGGTATATTATAAACAATGGATATTTGCGTCTTAGTGTCACTTTTCTCCGGATCACTGGAGGGGGGGCTAGAGTTATGGGTGTAGTTATAGGTTAATTTCAAGGAAAAACTTTTATTAATATTAACCTGTAATCCAGTTTCCGAATTGATGGTGGTGTCATGCGTAGCAAGGACCGACAGCCCCTGAATAAAGCTCGCATTATCCGTTAATTTATAGGAATAGCTGAGTGCACCATAGGCCAGTGCACGAGTTGTCTCTCCCCCGTCGGTATATTCATCGTAGCGCACACCCGGACCAGCCTCGATACGTAAAGTATGCACAGGGCCACTGGCAATCTGCCTTCCATAACCAACGACTCCGGTATCCCTGGTCCTGTAGCCATTAAAACGATCGCTGAGCCAGCTCAGCTGGCCAAAAAGAAAATTGCGTTCGTCAAGATTATGCCTAGCTCGCGTCCCCATCTGATATTTTTCAGATGAACGAGTGTCATCAGAGGTATAGTTATATGCTTCACCCCATACGCTATACGCGTTCATTGCCCTGAACCAAGTCAGAGTTGAATCTGCACTGAGAGTTGAATTGCGTGAATTGCCCGACTGATGATTGTAACTTCCTTCAACATTCCCGGTAAATGCCTTTTTCGCTGTAGATGGATCATCTGGCACAGTGAAGATATCAACATTGGCGAACGCCGGGCACGTTGTGAAGAGCCATACTACGGCGAGAGTTTTTTTCTTCATGAAGGGTAATTTCAAAGCATATCCTCATTATTTAAAAGACATATATAAACAAGAATATTAGATATTCACTAGTCTCATTGGTAGTTTATTGTAAAAAGCACCAGCTTTTTTTGTAAAGAACACTGCAGTGTTAACACATGCCCCCCAAAAGCATAATATGGCAATAAGTAGAGTAAGAAACATTGTAGATAATGTCATATAAAACATGATTATTGCGCAACCAGTTTAATAATAAGCTGAGATCATTATGCTTCACAAGATAAACATGACCTTCTTAAAAAAGATATTATTTGAAGGTGATTATCAATTTATAATGTGACTTTAATGGCCGTTACTAAACCGAACCTAAATCCTTAACTGATATTATCTGTATAATAGATGTAATTTCGCAAGAGATGGCAAAAACCCCCTCAAATTATGATAATCACTGGTAAAATATACTTTTAAAACTGTATTTGTAACTCATAAAAAACCATTAAAAGAAATTAATCACTCTACTCAATGATGACAGTGTTCTCATAGATTAACACCGAGTATTTTACTGCGAGATGTGGTTCACTTCGCACAAAAAATTCCTTTCAAAAAAGGGAAGATAAAATTACAAAGCACATACATAATTTACCATTCTCAATATTTTTTCAACGCGAATAGAGTGATAGGCTATTACTTATGCTTGCAGGTCCCTTCGTATAACTTTAATCATAATTACGTTGTCAAACTGACTAAGAGACATATTATGGAAACTTTATTGCTTATCGCTATTAATATCATTCTCCTTTTGGTGATTATTTTTTCAGTATATAAGATAATCACCAATAAAACAATTCGGTCACCGTACAATCGTAAAAACTGATGTCTGTTTTTGCCTAAGCTAATAGACCATATATTATTATCAGATAATTAATAGGGAATAACAATTCTAGTGTCTTATAATTTCACCAATTTTCAGATCCAAGAGCCGGAAATGATCGCATACCCCCTTATTAAGATCGCTAAAGTCTGTATAGAAATTGCTTGATCACCTTCAACTTTTTCTTCAGGCGCTCCGCATACAGCGAGAGAGCAAACATCATCCTTATGATTAACAAGATTCTTGACCTGCTTCCCGTTGATTAACACACCACGATGTTAGTAATGTCTTCTTCAGCAACGTAAGGATATCCCCATGAACAAGCGTTTTTCTGACGAACAGATCATCAGTATTCTCCGCGAGGCCGAGGCTGGCATTTCCGTCCGTGAGCTTTCGTAAGCATGCTATTTGTGACGCGACCTTTTACACCTGCCGTAGGAAGTTTGGTGGTATGGAAGTACCTGAAGTAAAACACCTTAATTCTCTTGAAGAAGAGAACGCCCGCCTCAAGAAGCTGCTCGCCGAAGCCATACTGGATAAGGAGGCGCTTCAGGTGGCTCTGGGCCGAAAGTTCTGACGACAGACCAGCAGCGGGAAGCCGTTAAGTTTATGTGTGATGCGACCGGTCTGTCGCAACGTCGTGCCTGCAGGCTTACAGGTTTGTCCCTGTCTACCTGCTGTTATGCGGCTCAGCGACCGGCTGCTGACACGCAGTTATCTGTCCGCATCACAGAGCTGGCGCTTGAACGTCGGCGCTTTGGTTACCGGCGTATCTGGTAGCTTCTGCGGCGTGAAGGCCTTTGCGTTAATCACAAGCAGTTTACCGCATTTATCTTCTTAATGGCCTGAGCGTAAAACGCAGACGGCGTCGTAAAGGGCTGGCGACTGAGCGGCTTCCACTGCTGCTCCCGGATGCGCCGAACCTGGCCTGGTCGATGGATTTTGTCATGGATGCACTCGCCAGCGGCCGCCGGATTAAGTGCCTGACCTGTGTGGATGATTTCACGAAGGAGTGCCTGACTATCACCGCCACATTCGGGATTTCAGGCGTTCAGGTCACGCGTATTCTGGACAGAATTGCACTATTTCGTGGCTATCCGGCGACGATAAGAACCGATCAGGGCCCGGAATTTACCTGTCGGGCACTCGATCAATGGGCCTTTGAGCATGGTGTGGAGTTGCGCTTAATCCAGCCGGGCAAGCCAACACAGAGCGAATTTATTGAGTGTTTTAACGGTCGCTTTCGCGATGAATGTCTGAATGAGCACTGGTTCAGCGATATCATTCACGCCAGGAAAATCATTAATGACTGGCGGCAGGATTATAACGAGTGTCGTCCACATTCAGCACTAAATTATCTGACGTCATCAGAGTTTACAGCACGGTGGCGAAATGGAAAATTAGACAGTAAGAAAATAGATATTACTCACTGACGGTTGTATCGAATACTGGGGCAGGTCATTGCCTCATAAGGGCCACAGGAGCTACATGAAACTTCTGCGGATGCGGTCTCGTTGGCGGCGTGTATGTTACAGATGAGTGCCACCGAGCGTGGCGTTGTGGAGCATCAACAGATGATTGACGGCACGTAATGCCCCGGTATTTACGTACCGCACTTCCCCAGGACATAATCATTGCGTACTGTTCGTAACAACATTCAGCCGGTAGAAGGAAGCCGCAGTTGCCATACCAGCTATTTACGGAGGTGTCACGTATGGAGGATATTTCAGCAAGGCTCTGGACAATCGGTGCACTAGTACTGATAAGCCTGATGCTCTGGAGCTATGTGTTATGCCGAAGCATTGATTACTTTTTTCCGGCGGATGCCCGGGAACGTCAGCATCATAGCGTACGTTTACGTCGGGCGGGTCTGACGGCTGTGATGGTTACTTTGGCAACACTGCTACTTCTGCTGTCCGGTTGACTACGGGGAATAAAGATATTCCTGAGCAGGCATTGCGGATTTCTGTTGCCGGGTAATACCTACATATCCAGCGTTTTCCCTTCCGACCAATACAATACTGTTGTCCTTTGGAATTTACGGGCTTAAACTGCCCAATTCATTTGCCCTTCAGACTCATGCCGTTGACGTTCACACTCTTATTCAATTCATTTTTACTTTTATGGCCCTTCATAATGACCATCCTGCCATTTTTTACACTTGCTACGGTTCCGACTGCTGAACGGACAACCTTATGCATGCTGCATCATCTGAAGAAATGAGACCGGCCGTTCCTTCGTTGAGAGGGACAGATTAACTCCGATGAACCGCCCGGCTACCTCTTCGCAGATTTCGGTAACACCCGCCACGGTCGGGGAAAAGACGACATTGCCGCGCCATCCGGGTCGGCTGACGCATCCCACTGCCACCAGCTACCTACGCCATATTCCAAGTCATAGCGCAGCGGTTTTATGAAGGCGCGTTTTTCCTGCTACAGCTTTCCTCTACCAGCCCCTCATACACCGAGTCCAGCGGGATAAAACGCGGGCTAACCGTTATAAGCGCAACGTCAGTGAGCGTGCAGCTGCCGTCAGGCCATGTCAGACCGTTTGATGCCGGAAAGGTCATTATCGCGGATCGCCCTGAGCGATCACCACCACTTTCATGCCCCGGCGCCAGTGCCCCAGTTCACGCGAAAAGCTCCTCAGCAGCCGCCCGTGCACGTATTCCGGCAGCGTCAGTACCGGAAACCCGGCAAAGTGCCCCAGAGGCAGGGTGCTGAGCAGCCGTTCTTCTGCCTGCTCACTCCAGCCGGCCAGCAACGAGACGAAAATGAGCAGGCGGGATGCTTCTTTTGCCCTCCGGACCGCAGCGCGGTTTTCATCGGCCTGCGGTGTCCCTTTGCGCGCCATCAGCAGCAGGCTTTCCGGCAGCGGTACCCGCCCCAGCCGGCGTTACGCTTTATCCGGCTGCAGTCAAACACCGGCTGCCACAGCAATTGCATTGAGGGCTGGGGGCATCAAGTCTTGTTTTACCCGTCTTCAGGCGGTACCGCCGTTTTTTCCTCCCCGGCTTCATTCTTCTGCAACCCTGTGGGCAGGCGGATCACGAACACGCCGTCAGCTTCGCCTTCACGACGCCCGTGGTGTATATCGCAGCCTGCCGTTCGTCCGACCATACTCAGTAAAAGCGGCAGTCCGGAGCATGGTCATGCCCCGTAAATGCATAAGAGGAAAGCCAACACTGGTCCGTATTCTGCGACAGGTGTGCTTTCAGAAGTCGTTTCACCTCTTCACCTTCCGGCGGCAGACACTGGCAGGTAACAACGGTGGTAGTTCTGTTATCCCGCGCGCCTCAGCCATCGCTGCCAGTCCGCCACCCTCTCCTGCTGAGAATCTCCGCCAGCCTCAGTCATGCCCGGATACCCGGACGCCCGAACGTCTGAATGTCTGAATGTCTGAATGTCTGAATGTCTGAATGTCTGAATGTCTGAATGTCTTACAAGGTAAGATATTTTTATACCCATAACATTTATCCTCTCTCGACCTGCAGTTATTTCGTCCTATCGCAGGGAAGCGTTACTGACTCATTCCACAGGAGGTCAAATTCGGTCTGATACTGCGCGGTAACAATGCTGTCATCTTTTATCACCATCGTTTTTTTCGCGTCCGTCACGGTGAAATTAAAGGAGCCCGTTTAAACAGCGTTATTTCCGATGACGATAAATTTATTATGCTGTAATGGCTGTTGTGCCGCACCCAGATTCCGGCACAGCCCAACTGATGTGCGGGCAACCATACCCGACGATTTGCCCCACCGTCGGCGACAAGCGGGACGGCCACGCCTTGACAGCCGCTACGAGCACATCGATTACGAGACAGCTGGTAATTCATATACCGCGACATCAGCGATCTGCGGTGCGCAGCCAATCGTCCCAAGAACATAATCCAGAGCCGACCTGCCAGGAGAAAACCGGATGAGATACTGTTTCATGCATAAGCCAAATGCTGGCTTATCAGCAAAAAAACAAATGCGGATATACAATCCCCACGCAGTAGAGAAATATATTTCAACATGGAATAATTATTTCATCCAGTGCACTTCCGGTCATTTAATTAACAAAAAACCCATTCATAAATCCCGCTAAAACATATCGTTAAAGAATAACTGAGAACTTCCGATAATAATAAATATAACAGCGGAGGAAGAGCATGAATTCATTTCACGAACTGAATATGATGACGTCCCGTGGAGATATCAAAGGTGCACTCTCATTAATTCGGGACTGGCCGGAACATATCGCGCGTAAAATCATGAAAAAGGCCGGTTATATCGTGCCTTCATATACAAAACGTGCATTTTGGATGTGGGTACAGGATACTCTGACAGAGTCCGCTCGGCTGCGGCGCAGCGGATGGCAGGTACGGGAAGAAAGTGCCACTACACCCCGCACATATCGGCAGCAGGCCGCTGAGGATTATAACGCTTACGCGAATATGATGGCCCAACTTCAGGGTGAAACTGACATCACAACAGCAAAAGACATAACTGTCGGCCCGCAGACAGTAATCGGGACAGTGAACATGCAAGAATATAATTTACACGGAGAGGATGACAGGGGGGTAGGAGATAACTCATACACTCCTAAAAGCCCTGTGCTTCCAGAACGCATCAGCAGAATGAAAACAAAAAAAATAAAATAAGCAAGAAGATTTCAGGACGAAATATACTTATCATGTGGCTAACGCATCTAGTTAACAGACTGCTCCACTCCCCCCCCCCCGAAATCATAACTGCTCGGCCAACCATTTTTTCCTGTCCTGTTTTATACATTAATATCTTTCCATGTTGGAACAAACTACTCAACGGAACGCAGAGAGGTATGACTTATAAAGCTAATCAATCGGAAAGCTGTAGCGGAATGTTAAATTTTATCACCTGAATATAAATATTATTCTTTCCTTTGCATATAACAGGTGACTTCATAACGAATCGTACCTTCTACTCCAAATTAAAGCTGGAATGTGCTCAGCTGATTGCTGATAACAGATGATCCTACCGACAGGCCAGTGAGGTGATGGATGTTGGCTCTTCTTTTCTTGAATTCTGGGGTTCGCCAGCTCAGAAAGGTGCATCAGGGCGTTATCCTATCAACCTCGCCAATAATACTTGAACAGCTGAGAATTCTCGAACTGGAAAAACAGGGTTTCCGTCTTGAGGAGCATAATACGATATTTAAAAAGGCTGTAGCTCTCTTGATGCCAGACTCACTGCACAGTTCGAAATAGTGGCCTGGCTTAGCAACTGCCACACTGTCGTAAGCCTGTGTAATGTCTTTTGCGTCCAGCGAAGCAACTATCGTTACTGGTAAAAGGACGTAATGCGATTAACCCTGAACAGGTAAATTTTTCAGCATTGTGCAAAGCTGGTTGTTGTGGATTTCCCAGCCACTCGTGGGTTCGTACAAGTCCGGTAACGATAAGAGATAGCTCAGGAACAATGTTTAATGTCAGTCAGAATAATTTGGTTAAACCATATCATAATTTATCATCACATGTCTCCAGAGCCAAATAAAACGCCAGCGAATTATACAGATACGGAATAACGAGGCGCACATTCCGTGAAAAACTTATTAGATAAAATCTCATCTCTTTGAAGTACACATTAGAATTTTTACCACCCCCCTTATTCAAGAGAGGGGTACTGTATGCGATATAATAAGAAAGACGCGGTAAAAAGAGTTAGCATCTCCTTTAGTAATTATCATATAGAATTCGAAGAACCCGATTCCAGTACTATAAGAATTCGCGTGCCTCATGATTCTCTTAGCATTATTTTTGTCAGGCTGCCGGCCATAAGTTACTTTGAGTGGAGGCCCATTTTCTTCTCGCTACAGCAATTTGAGAAGCAGGGGCTACTTGAAAAGGGAATTGGCAAATATTGGTATTCTCATCTGCGCAGACTTTCGGGGGCATAACGGGAATGAAGAGTAGAGATGCGATTTGTGTTGTGCTGTTGGCTTGATCCGTGTGTGGTTTTGGAAGATACCAAAAATGCATAAATCATGTACTGCCGTGACCTTCAGGCTATGGTCCATTCCATATTTGATGAATACTCAAACATCGATCCAAAAACCTCGCAGCCGAACCTGCAATGAATTTTACGAGACTTTTAAATACCCAGAACTTTCATCCGTTTAAAAAAGCAAGTATCTGGTTAATGCACATCATAAATGGACCTTTTAGTCGATGTCAGCCTAGGTAATGAAATCAGCGTGTTGCCAGTCATCAGCCAGTATCCAGCAATAGCCTCTTCCCTGACAGGGATACATGAGGTGCCCCGTCGATATTTCCGTTAAAAGTTGCTCCAACCGCGATCCGTGGCAGCGCGATGATCGCACAATGTATTCATGCCCGCAGTTGAATCTGCGGCCTGCCCTGCTCCGCCTGCCGCACCACATCCAATTCCGCCTGATACTAACGCGGGCCATCCTCATGCCACAGCTGTGCCAGCACACGCGCCAGTTCTAGGCTACCGGTGATATGCATCACTTCCTCAATCACCGCTTTTGAGCCCGCAGCCAGCCAGGGCGCACGCCCCATCGCCACCACATCTTCAGCTCGCATCGGGAAGGTCATGCTGTTTTGCTGACGCATCACCGCACGGCGCTGGGCCAGTGGTTCACACGGCCAATCTGCCAGTGGCCTATCGCCCAGCCAGCAGTCACCAGCTTCCGGGGTGAGAAAACCGGTCAGCAGGCGCAGTAATGTAGATTTGCCGGCACCGTTCGGGCCGATCAACGCGACCATTTCGCCTGGCTCCTGCATCACCGAAACATTATCAATCAACGCCCGTGCTCCATGGCTAAAGCACAGACCGCGCGCCTGCATCCGATCACTCATTTATCCTCCTTGTATCTCAAAAGTGGATTACTATGAACTGGCTTAGATTTGGCAAAGCTTGTGTAGTCCGATTCCTCCCGGGGTTATTCAAGCCCGCAGCATAGGGACTGACGCACAAGCTGAGCCGTTCATCTGAAGCCCGAACAGTTGTCCGAACTTCAAATCGTATTTGCAAGGAGGGGTATAGATGAGCGGGTTAAATCCACATTGCGCAGGCATTGATGTTTCGAAAGGAACCCTGGATATTGCAATTAGCGGTACTGCCAGCCAATTTGCTGTTCCAAATGATATCGACAGTTTTAATCAGATACTCAAAGAGCTAAAGCGAAATGGCACACGATTGATTCTGATGGAGGCAACAGGAGGTCTCGAGTCAGGAGTTGCGTGCTATCTTCAGTCAGAAGGCTTTGATGTGGTCGTCATTAACCCCCGACAGGCGAGAGATTTTGCCCGTGCAATGGGTTATCTGGCTAAGACCGACCGAATTGATGCCAGAGTTCTGCTTCAGATGGCGGAAGTTATTAACCTGCACCCGGAGCGGGAAAAATATATTCGTCCCATGCCTGATACTCACAGGCAATTGCTGGCAGCGATGGTGGTCAGACGCAGACAATTAACGATCATGCTGACCGCTGAACGGAACCGGTTGCATCCGTCTAATCCCCTTAGTCATAGGAGCATCAGATCCATTATTAAGGCGTTGAAAGATGAAATAGCCCGCATCGAAGGTGAAATGGCAAACCATATCGCGAAGAATTTCAGTGATATATCAGCACTGCTGAGCGCTGTTAAAGGTGTTGGTGCGGCAACTGTCGCCGTGCTACTGGCAGAAGTTCCAGAACTTGGTTCTCTGTCACGTCGTGAAATCAGCGCGCTAATTGGTGTGGCGCCGGTAAACAGAGACTCCGGAACAATGCGTGGTCGACGAACGATCTTTGGAGGCCGAGCTTCAGTCCGCACAGCTCTTTACATGTCAGCTCTGGTAGGAACAAGACACAATCCTGTAATCAAAGAGTTTTACGAACGTCTGGTTGCTGCCGGAAAGCCTAAAAAGGTCGCATTAACCGCCTGCATCAGAAAACTACTGACCATTCTGAATGCAATGCTGAAAAAGAATGAAGCATGGGACTCTTCGTTTCATCGCCATGCTTCGTAATGAGTGACTAAAGACAGTTGCTATGCTGAAGCAGGATCAGCCAGAGAAACCACGGACCACCAATCAGGCTGGTTAACAGACCCACCGGCATTTCTGCCGGGATCACCAGGGTGCACGCCAGCGTATCCGCCAACAACAACAACAGGATCCCCCCTGCCAGCGCCGATCCCGGTAACATCCAGCGATGATCGCTGCCAAGACAGAAGCGCATCACGTGTGGCCCCCCACCCAGCCCGACAAAACCAATAATTCCGCTTACCGACACCGCCGTGCCGACCAGTAACTGACACTGGGCGAGGATCGGCGGCAACACCACCGGCACGATAATCGCCAGCGCCACGGTCAGACCGGTACCACCGCAGATACCAAGCAAACCGGGATCGGTCAGGGGGTTACGGAACAGCCCCTGCATCACCACACCAGACACTGCCAACGCCATGCCAAGCAGCACTGCAACGCTAGTCATGTTTTTCCACTTCTGCTGCGTGACGCAGTTTGACGATGGTGTCCGGCGTGTCGAGACCAAAACTTAGCAGCGCCTTCTCATCCACCACCAACAGCGCGTGATGCTGCTTGGCTGGGGTCAGCGCGGTCAGCAACAACAGGGTCAGACGTTTCACGCGGCCGCTCCTGGGGTAGTGAGCAACGCCAGCTGTTCACGCCAGAGCGCCTGTTCCGGCGTACCTTCACTGCGCTGGACGTACAGTTGCGCGATTTGCGTGCCGTCAGCGGCGAACAGCTCAAGGCTGGTGACGAAGGCCATCGTCGCTCTGCCTACGCGTCACCCAACTTTCGCTGATGTGAGCCGCCATCAGATGCAGCGTGAATGCAGGGTTGAAGATGTTGACCCAGTTGTCCATCGGCATCAGTTTTTCTATCGCAACGGTAAAGATCTGGGTGCAGCCACGCTTGCCAACAAAAATCATGATTTCGTTGCCCTCCTGCTGTGCCTGATTGAGCAGCTGTGCCAGCGCGTCATTGCTCACTGCCAGGCCAAATCGTCGGCTACCGCGCGGAATGCTTGCTGGCGCGAAATGTTATGACGCTTCAGCAAACCGAAGAATTGGTGCACATCGGTGATGGCACGCCATTCGGCCTCGATGGTGCTGGCATCAACGGTCGTGTTGTACTGCGGGCTGCTGGTCGTTGTGAGTTCCAGTGCGACGTGGTCAGCGGTAGTGAACTGGGCAATCAACGCATCCCAGGCGGCGATGTCCGTGTTGTCGGTGGTGTAGATTTTCAGCACCGCGTCACCATGCCTGTCAAAAATCTGGATGCTTTGACGTTCACCACGCGCTGTCATTTCTTGCAGGAAAAAGGCGCTATGCCACTGCTGGGGAAACAGACGTTGATCCAGCGCCCGGGTTGAGGATCAATCCGGCATGTTCGCCGAGGTGCAGGTTTTCATATTTTCCTACCTGCTCATGCACCGCGTATTCGTTACGGGTGATGCTTTTGGTTTCGCCTACCGTTTCAAGGGCGGCAAGCAGCGCCGGGAAATCGGTTTTCAGGGCTTTTGCATCCTGACCGACGCGCGCTTCGCACAACTGCGCTTCGCCAATGCCCATAAGTGCCGCCAGAACGCGCGCGTATTTTTTCGAATGTTCGCCTTTAAGGGCCAGATAGTGTTCGTAACGTTCGTTCATTGCGCATGCTCCGCCGTAAGAATGCACTGCCATACAGCAAGGAGAAGTATTGCCATCAGAAATCGACGTTCAGTCCCAACTGGAAAGTTCGACCAGACATAACGGACAGTTGCGAGTCATAATACGCCGGATTCGTTTTACTGGTGGTGGCTTCCAGATCGCGGCTGCTGAGGTAGTCCCAGTATTTGCGGTCCGTCAGGTTGTAGACTCCGCCACTGATCTTGACGTTCTTGGTGATGCGGTAGTGATAGGGCATTCAATGGCCCCCCTCACGTCTATAGTTAAGCTATGCATTAACTACTAAGCCACGTTAACCATGCCTTTTTCGCTTCGTACTCACCTTTATGCGAGGTTGCGTTTAATAATCTCGATTGCGGCCGGATCGTTCTGCTTTCTTCTGCTGCCTGCACAACTGGGGTATTTGCAACGGCTGTTGATAAGCTGGAACGTTTTGGCCTGGCTCTACCTTATGCTGGTGTGGTTACGCATGCTACGCACCAAGGTTAAAGATATTCCCCATATCGCCAAAATGCAGGATGAAAGCGCGACGCTGGTACTGGGCCTGGTGACGTCAGGCTGCCTGGTCAGTCTTATGGCTATCCTGATTGAACTGCCCTCGCTTAAACACCTTACTGACACGCCACGCGTGCTGCATCTACTGCTGACGGGCAGTACCCTCGTCGTGTCATGGGCGTTGTTACCCACCTCCTTCGCCCTGCATTACGCCCATCATCATTACCTGCATCGTAGTGAGGAAGTCACACCGATGATATTCCCGGAAAAACCAGAGGATCCCAGCTACTGGGATTTTCTCTACTTCTCCTTCACAATCGCAGTGGCTGCTCAGACCGCTGACGTTGCTACCGGAACAACCGATATCAGGCAAATCGTGCTGCTTCAGTCGGTGATTTCCTTTGTTTTCAATCTGGCCATCCTTGGGTTGTCGGTAAACGTCGGCGCGGGTTTACTAAGTTAACGACGCCCTTTGGTTATCGAAGCTGACCAACTGAAATCGCTGACTTCGCTGGCCGCCAGCGACTCGGGTTTCTTTTTCTTCAAGGGCTTCTTTTTCGCTTTTTCCGCCAACGCTTTTTCTTTAGCCTGTTTCAACGCCATAATTTGCTGTCGGGCCTCCGCTGTAAATTCCTTCTCTTTCTTTGCATCCGGTTCTTTACCGCTACGCTGGCGGAACTTCTGAACCAAGCCTCTGAACACCTCATCAACTGCCTGGCGCTCGTCAGGATTGAACTGATCTATAGAAATCATTTTTTTGTCGCTCATCGCTTTCCATCCACTTAACGATTATTAATTTTGTCGAATATAGCCTGCATATCCTCACAACTTAGTACCCCTAGGCGACTGTAGAACGCGCTGACCATATGAAAGAACGCATCATAGGTCTCGGCCTGTTGTTCCGTTTTCATACCCGTGTGGATCGTCAGATGCTTATTAAACAGATTGTACTGTTCACCATTACATAGCGTTGTCATCATCAGGTTATGACGAAACAAAGAACTTTCATAGGCAGCAACGAAATGGCTGGCGACCAAAACGTCGGCCGGTTCGCATGGACGCTTTTCAAACAGATACATCAGCCGTTTGCCGTCCTGCCCATTCAGGGAGAGAAGCCATTGAACGTTATCGATGCGCTCCAGCACAAATCCCTTTTGCTCGCTCTCTTCCAGCCTCAGAGGCGTAGTCAGGCTGACACCACCTAACCCAACATCCACGAGGTATTTACTGCCCTCCAGGGTAACTATCAGCAGCATATGTGTCTGAGACGCGGAAGTGAGTTCGTCCTGCCCCCAGACTACCCTGGCGAGGTGGTGCGACACGGCAAAGCCCACCTCTTCCAGAATCTGTTTGAGCAATAAATTGTGCTCGAAGCAATAGCCCCCACGTCTTTTGTGCAGCAATTTATCGGTAATGTCTTCAAGCTCAATACTGAGTTGTCGGTTAAGAAGTACATCAACATTTTCAAATGGAATGGTACGAGGCCAGCCGTCGTGGAAAGTGTTTAGCGTTTCCAGACCTGCCGGAAACGGCCCGCTAATACCAGCGATTGTGGAAAATAATGGCAGATTACGGGTCTGATCCATGTTGATATATCCCTGTGAAATAATTTGTTATTTTAGAGCCAAGTTCTGGACTGACTTTCTCGCCGGTGCGCAATCCTGATGAGTGAACTTGCCAGTGAGGCCGACATTCAGCAAGGCCTGCAGTGGCTTGTCGCCTTGACATTTCTCCGGATAATCAGAAAGTATTCATGTGCACGCTCTTAAGCTAAACAGGAGTTTATTATCGCCATCTTGCTCAAAAGGACTGGCCTGCTGGTTGCCATTGCCCTGTTACTCTCTAACTGCTCATCAGAACCACCGAAATCACTGGTCACTCCGCTCGCTCCCATTGCGAAAACGCCGGTGCTGACCAAACCGGTCACCCACCAGGAACCGATGCGTGGCGTCTGGCTGGCGACCGTATCGCGACTCGACTGGCCGCCGGTCGCATCAGTAAGTGCCAGCAGTGCCACCAGCCGCATCAACCAGCAGCAAAAAGCGCTCATCGACAAACTGGATAAGCTGAAGAACCTGGGTATCAACACCGTGTTCTTCCAGGTAAAACCGGATAGCACCGCGCTGTGGGCTTCTAAAATTCTACCCTGGTCCGATATGCTGACAGGCAAGATCGGTGCTGATCCCGGCTATGACCCTCTGCAATTTATGCTGGATGAAGCGCATAAACGCGGCATGAAGGTGCACGCCTGGTTTAACCCTTATCGCGTATCGGTAAACACCAAACCGTCCACCGTGGCGGAACTGAACGCCACCCTGTCACTGCATCCTGCCAGCGTGTTTGTTCTGCATCGTGACTGGATCCGCACCGCAGGCGAACGCTTTGTGTTGGATCCCGGCATCCCGGCCGTGCGCGACTGGATCACCAGCATTGTGGCGGAAGTTGTGGCCCATTATCCGGTCGACGGTGTCCAGTTTGATGATTATTTCTATGCGGAATCGCCGGGTTCTGCGCTGAATGATAACCAGATGTTCAGAGAATATGGTGCGAGATTTGCGTCCAAAGCCGACTGGCGACGTCATAACACTCAGTTGCTGATTGAGCAGGTGTCGCGCACCATCAAACAGCTGAAACCCGATGTCGAGTTCGGCGTCAGTCCGGCGGGCGTGTGGCGTAATCTGTCACATGATCCCTCCGGGTCAGATACCCGTGGTGCAGCTACCTACGATGAGGCTTTTGCCGACACCCGCCAGTGGGTACAGATGGGGTTGCTGGATTATATTGCACCACAAATATACTGGCCTTTCTCACGCCAGGCTGCGCGTTATGACGTGCTGGCCAACTGGTGGGCAAATGTGGTGAAACCCACCCATACCCGTCTCTACATTGGCGTCGCATTGTATAAAGTGGGTGAACCGTCAAAGAATGAGCCAGACTGGACAATAAATGGCGGGGTACCGGAGCTGAAAAAACAGCTGGATTTGAATGAATCATTGCCGCAAATCAGTGGCACGATCCTGTTCAGAGAGAACTACCTTAACCAGCCACAAACGCAGCAGGCCGTCAATTATCTGCGCAGTCGTTGGGGGAGTTGAGAGTGTTGTACTTAAATACGTACATGTTTATAATCAGACTGCGCCATCTCGATTAAGGAGTAACCATCCATCATGCATACACTAACATTTACCGATGCCCGTAAACATTTCGCAGACACCATGCAGCGCGTGTCTGACAATGCCGAACCTGTACGCATTTTACGCCGTGACGCGCCGGACGTGGTCATGATTGATGCAGCGGAATATGACGCAATGATAGAAACGTTGTATCTGTTCAGCAATCCGGCCAATGCGGCGTATTTGAACGCCTCGCTAAATGAGTTGGACAACGGCGACGTGGTTGAAATCGACGTTTGAAAACGTTATTTACCAAACGTGGTGCCAAAGATTACAACTACTGGAAAGAGAATGATCCAAAGCTGTTTGAACGTCTCAGGGAGCTGATTAAAGCTACTCATGAGAATCCGTTGCAAGGTATTGGCAAACCTGAACAGTTAAGGCATTACAAGAATCCCGCCCTTTATTCACGGCGTATAAGCCGGGAGCATCGACTTGTTTACAGCGTAAATAATGGTGAAATCACGATAGTGGCTTGTCGATTCTATTATGAACTTTAAGCACACTAGGTCACGCCGCAACGCCAAAGGTTAGTTTCTGTAGCGGCGCTCTTTACTGCGTCCCAGAAAGCCATCAAACAAAATACGTCCGCATCAAAATCGCCGCTCCGTCGTCGATCGCCTTCATCACCACCCGCTCCGCCGCAGCAACATCCTTTGTCTTCAACGCGTCAAGCAGGTGATCATAATTATGCCCTCTGGTCATTTCCATTGGTTGCGGATAGAGATAATTCAGGCAGGGCCCAATCTGCACCCAAAGCTGTTCTATCAACATGACCAGCGTGGGCATTTGCGCATTGCCGTACAGCGTGAAACGAAAAGCGCGATTGGCTTCCAAAGCGTTTTCAACATCGCCACTCAATTTGGCCTCCATAAAGGACTCGCATAGTTTTTTCAGCTCAGAAAGATGTTTCTTGTTGATATTAGGTGTCGCTATGCGTACCGCTAACCCTTCAAGTTGCTTACGTATAAGGGTGATCTCCTGATAGCGCGTCAAAGTCATTTCTGGTACCAGGAATGCCGCTGCCGGTGTGGCATTCAACGCCCCGGCGGAAACTAAACGCAACAACGCCTCACGCACCGGGGTGATGCTGGTGCCCAGCTGTGCGGCTAGATCGCGTGTTACAAGACGCGCACCGGGCTTGAGCTTGCCGACAATCAGGGCGCTGCGCAGCGTGGCTTCGACTTGGGCGGTCAGACTGAGGCGCTGGGCTTTTTCCATCTCAATCATGCGTTTTTTTCCTTTCCCGGATTAAGCAAATGGTAAGAAGTTTAAATGTTTTGTTGCCAAAACGGCTCGCTATAGGATATATCATGTATTACAAAACAAGCGAAGCACGATCAACACAGCACCACTCTTTACACTACGTTACCGAATGCATTTTGGGATGAAGTTTATGAGACTACCTGCAGTGAAGTTTGCTACCACCGCATTGCTTTTTGCCCTGTTGCCTGCCAGTTTGCAGGCGGCAGAGCTGACCATTGCCCAGCCCGCCTCAGCGACCGCTTTGGACCCTGGCTTTCTGAAAGAAGCCGCCACTCTGGTGGATAATATCTTCGATACCCTGGTACGCCGCGCAGATGACATGTCGCTGCAACCGGGGCTGGCGACCGACTGGAAAGCCATCAACGACACCACCTGGCAATTCAACCTGCGCAAAGGCGTCAGTTTCACTGATGGTGAACCGGTGAATGCCGAAGCGGTCAAATTTTCTATCGACCGTATTCTCGACCCGGCCAACCACGCGCCCACTATCTCCTACATCCGCACCATCAAATCGGTGGAAGTGGTCAATGATTATCAGCTGCTGATCCATACTAATGGTCCTGATCCGCTGCTGCCGACCCGCATGAGTCGCTATCCGACCTATATCGTCCCGCCCATCTATGTGAAAAAAGTGGGAGCCAGCGAATTCGCCCGTAAACCAATTGGTAGTGGTGCTTACAAGCTCGATACTTTTATCCCGGATGAAAAAGTAATGATGGTAGCCAATGATGCGTACTGGCGCGGCAAACCGGCGATTGAGCGCGTTACCTGGCGTCCGATCCCGGAAGCCACCGCTCGCATCACCTCGTTACTGACCGGTGAAGTTCAACTGGTGGAAAGCGTTCCTGCTGATCTCGTTCCGGCGCTGAAAAACCGCCCTGGCGTTGAGCTGGAGCAGGTGAAAGGCGGCGGACTGACCATCTACCTTGGTCTGAAAAACAGCGAAAAACCGTTGAATGATGTGCGTGTTCGTCAGGCGCTGTCGCTGGCGCTGAATCGCCAGGCCTATACTCAGCAATTACTGCACGGCTACGGTACCCCGACCGGTACGATAGCGGGCGCAAACGATTTCGGTTATCTGGCCGTGCCCGCCACGACCCAGGACGTCGCCAAAGCCAAAACTTTGTTGACACAGGCCGGTTATCCGAATGGCTTTACCCTGCGCTTCCAGGCCCCACGTCGCTATATCGCCAGCGCCGATGTCGCGCAGGCGATCGTGCAGGATCTGGCCGCGATCGGCGTCAAAGCCCAGCTGGAGGTGCCGGAATGGTCGGTTTATACCCAGCAGGTGGCAGCGCAGAAGCAGGCCCCGATGTATATGCTGGCATGGGGATCGACCCAGACACTGGACGCCGATGCCGCTCTGTTCCCGATTTTACACAGCGGCGAACCGTACTCCACGGTGAACGATCCGGAAATGGATAAGCTGCTGGATCAGAGCCGCCAGACGGTGGATGCCGCGAAACGTAAAATGCTGCTGGAGCAGATTCAGCAACGCGTAGCCGAGCAGCAACCGCTGATCCCGCTGTACCGTGAAGACACGCTGTATGCGCACAGCGACGCGCTGACCTTTAAAGGCCGTGTCGATGCCCGCATCCCGCTGTTCGATCTGAGGCTGAAATGATTAACCCGGCAGCAGCCTTACAACGTCGGCCACGCCGTATTTTTTACGGTGATGCCATCATCGGCAGTACACTGCTGTTGGTGGTGATTGTGGCGGCGTTGCTGTCTCCATGGCTGCCGTTTCCGGACCCGTTAACCAACCAGTTAAGCGAAATGTTCCTACCGCCAGGCACTGGCGGCCATTTACTCGGCACCGACCAACTGGGCCGTGACCTGCTCTCACGCATCCTCGCCGGCACGCGCTTGTCGCTACTGGTGGTTGTGCTGGCCGCCGCCATCGGCGCTGTGATCGGCGTGGCGCTGGGCATGGCGGCCGGTTATACCGGTGGCTGGGTTGATGCCTTAATTATGCGCCTTATCGATATCCAGCTGGCGGTGCCCTTTATCCTGCTGATCCTGCTGGTGATTGCCTTAATGGGTGCCTCCACCACAAACATTATCGTCATCATGGGAGTGACCAGTTGGGCGATCTATGCCCGCGTGGCGCGCGCCAAAACGTTGGAAATTCGTGAGCTGGAGTACATTCAGGCGGTGAAAGCGATGGGGTTCTCGCCATTGCGCATTTTGCTGCGCCATATTCTGCCCAATCTGCTCACCCCGTTGGTGGTGCTGTTGACGCTGGATATTCCGCGCCTGATTGTGCTGGAAGCTTCAGTGGGTTTTCTCGGTATGGGCATTCAGCCACCGACGCCGACCCTTGGCAATCTGATTGGCGAAGGTCGTTCTTATATGTTGCTGGCACAATGGCTGGTGTTGTATCCCGGCCTGGTGATCGCGGCATTGGTGATTGGTTGTAACCTGCTGGGCGATGCCCTGCTGCGCCGTACCCACGCGAGGTTCGACTAAAATGCTGAACATTTTACTCAATCGCCTCGGGCAGTCGGTACTGGTGTTGTTCGGCGTATCGCTGCTGATTTTCTTTAGCCTGCATTTGACCGGTGACCCCGTGGCGTTGATGATGCCACCCGGTTCCAGCCAACAGGAGATTGATACCTTTCGTCATAGCATGGGGTTTGACCGCCCGTTGCTATGGCAGTATGGCCACTACCTGAGTGGCGTATTGCAGGGTGATTTTGGTGAATCGTTGCGCTACAGCCAGCCGGTGCTGGCATTGATTGGCGAACGTCTGCCTGCTACTGCATTGCTGGCCGTCAGCGCGCTGGTGTGGAGTTCCCTGCTTGGTCTGCTGCTGGGTATCGTCAGCGCCCTGCGCCCACACAGCATTTGGGATATGATCTGCCGTCTGGTAGCCTTCAGCGGCCAGGCGATACCGGTGTTCTGGCTGGGGCTGCTGATGATTTTATTCTTCAGCCTGCACCTAAAGTGGTTGCCCGCCAGCGGCTACGGCAGCGTGGCCGCACTGATTATGCCCGCCTTCAGCTTGGGTGCATTTTATATGAGCGCCGTGGCACGCCTGACGCGTGCCAGCCTGCTGGAAGTGCTGCAACAGGATTATATCCGTACCGCACGCGCCAAAGGGCTGAGTCAGTGGCGTATCGTGGTACGACATGGCTTACGTAATGCGTTGATCCCGGTAGTGACAGTTCAGGGGATGTACTTCGCCTCGTTGCTCGGCGGCGCATTGGTGACGGAAATTATCTTTGCCTGGCCGGGCATAGGTCGTCTGGCAATTCAGGCGATTCAGAACCGCGACTTCCCGCTGGTACAGGCCATCGTGTTACTGGCCGCGTTAGTGTTCGTGGTGATAAATTTGCTGATCGACCTGCTGTATCTGGTGCTTAACCCGAGGATTCGCCTGTGAACCGACTCGACGCCACCCTGGAACTGCTGAATGAACTGACGCGCTGGCCAAGCGTGTCGGGTCAGCTTGACGCGCAGCACGGCCTCGCCGCCTGGCTGGAATCCTGGATGGTGACGCAGCTGAACGCACGGGTCACCTACCCCGTCGCCAGCCAGGCGGCAGACAAGCCACCGGTGGTGCACGTGCGGATTGATACCGGATCCAGCAAAACTGTGGTGCTGTACAACATGTACGACGTGATGCCCGCTGATGATGCTGGCTGGGATGTGCCGCCGTTTGTCGGGGGCGTCTGCCACTGGGATGCATTAGGGGATGTGTTTGTCGGACGCGGCGCAGAAAACAACAAAGGGCCGGTAGCCGCGATGTTGATTCTGCTGCGGGAGTTGTTGCAGAACAACCAGTTGGGGATCAACCTCGAAATTCTGCTTGAAGGCGAAGAGGAAGTAGGCAGCGGCACGCTGCGGCGCTACCTCGCGCAACAGCCTTGTCCGGTGGCCCCCGCTGAGGCGGTGCTGTTCCCATCGCTGTGTGAATATGGCGGCGGCGCACCCCGCGTCTATCTTGGCTTTACCGGGCTGGCTACCGGGCGCTTAAGTGTCACTGGCGGTGACTGGGGCGGCCCGTCCTCAGCCATTCACGCAAGTAATGCCGGATGGATAGCCAATCCCGCCTGGCGTCTGTTACAGGCACTGGACGCCATCGCCCCCGCGGCTGACAGCGGCGTGCTGGGCCACATTACACCCGATGATGAAGCAAATGCATTGCTGGCAACACTGGCGCAATCGTTCAGCATAGATGACGAACTGCGCTTCCGGCGCAGCCAGCAGTTGATGATTACAGGTGACACTGTCACCTGTTTGCAAACCTTACTCGGCAGCTCGGTACTGACGTTAGCCGAGTTGCATAGCGATCCGGTTGGCGGTCGTGGCGTGATCCCGTTCCGTGCCAGCGCCGAGTTGGCTTTCCGCATCCCGCCCGCGTTTGATCAGGATGCGATGATTGTCGCTGCGCAGCAACGTCTGGCGCAGCCGGACTTAAACGGCACCGTGCTGGAGCTGGTTGATCGCTATCCGGGCGTCCGCTTTGGTCGCCATGCCAGCGGCGTTGATGAACTGATTACCAGCTATCAAAAGCTGGGCGCTCAGCCGCAAATCTGGCCGTGGGCACCGGGTTGCGCCCCGGCTTACGCCTTCGCTGCTATTGCCCCCGCCTTTCTGATTGGCGGCCTGGGCCACGGCGGCAACGCCCACGCCGTGAACGAATTTGTCACCCTGACCGGTCTGGAACGCTTCCAGCAGTCACTGAGCCTGTGGCTCACCGCATTCAATGATTCGGCCATTGGCCGGGTCGCGCCACACCAGGGAAACACCAGAGAAGTACTAAAACATACTATTACAGGTCATTCTAATGAAGACAGTCGATGAGTTTACACGCGTGCCGTTGGGGTTCTTCCCCACGCCGCTGGAGCCGCTACCGCGGCTTGGGGAGGTATTAGGCATAAATCTTACCATCAAACGTGATGATTACAGTGGCTTCGGTGGCGGCGGCAATAAAGTCCGCAAGCTGGAGTACCTGATGGCAGAAGCCTGTGAGGCGGGCGTTAACGTTGTGATCACCACCGGAGGACATCAGTCAAACCACGCCCGCATGGTGGCAGCGGCGGCGCGTAAGTTTGGTATGCGTCCGGTGCTGGTGCTACGCGGCAACCCGCCTGCAAGCTGGCAGGGTAATCTGTTGCTCGACAAACTGTTCGGAGCCGAGGTGCAATTCCTCGACCCGGATGGTTATTTCACCCAAATTGAAGGTGCGATGCAGGCCCACGCCGATGCGGCCATCGCCCGTGGCGAGAAGCCGATGATCATCCCGCTGGGCGGTGCCACACCGCTCGGCGCGCTAGGTTATGTGCGTGCGATTGAGGAAATCAGCACGCAGCTTGCTGAACGCGCCGCCCCGGTGCCGGATTTCGTGGTGGCCCCGACCGGTTCCGGCGGTACCCTCGCGGGACTTCACGTTGGAACACGCCGTTACTGGACCGAGACAAAAGTGATCGGCATCAGCGTCAGTGCCAAAGCCGACTGGTTCCAGCCGCGCATTTCAGGCATGGCGCAGGATTGTGCCGACCTGCTGCAATGGCCACAACAGTGGCAACCTGAGGATATCTGGATTGAAGATGGCTATGTCGGTGAGGCTTACGGCATCCCGTCACCAGGCGGCATTGACGCCATTTATCGGCTGGCGCAGCAGGAAGGCGTGTTACTCGACCCGGTTTATACCGGCAAAGCGATGCACGGGCTGATGTCACTGGTTAAACAGGATCGCATTCCGCAGGGTGCTAACGTGATGTTCGTGCACTGTGGCGGTTCTCCAGCGCTCTATCCGTTTGCCGACCGGCTACTGGAGCAATAAATGCGTGTGCTGGACGAAGCCACGGTTACGCTGCTCGGTGGCGACGATCCTGCGTTAGCACTTGCTGATGTGCGTGACGTTGTCATGCTAATGCGTGCCGGTGAAACGCAGATGCCTGCCGAAAATCATATCGACCTTGTGACACCGCTCGGCAAAGCCTATGCACTTCCCGCCAGAGTTGGCGGACATTTTAACGCTGCGGGCGTCAAGTGGACTGCCCACCGCCCGGTACGACCCGATGCGCTACCCGCCGCACTGGCGGTGACATTGATCAACGATGCTGCCAGCGGTGTGCCACGCGGCCTGGTTGCCAGTGGCGCATTAACCGCCGCACGTACCGCGGCGGTCACGGCACTGGCGTTGCACTATGCCGCACCACGTCCGGTTGAGCGCGTGTTATTGCTGGGCGCAGGTTTTCATGCCAGAGCGCATCTGCGTATGTTGCTGCAATTATTTCCGGCACTGAAACAGATTGGCGTATGGAATCGCACTCCGCAGCACACCGCCGGGTTCAGCGGCATCACCCCCGAAGCCGATCTTGACGCAGCGCTGGCAAAACCCTATGACACGGTGATCACCTGCACCAGCGCGGAACAGCCTATAGTTGATGAGCACGCGATTCGCCCGGGACGCCTTATTGTCCAAGTGGGCTATCACGAAGTGAGCTTTGCTGCCATCCGCGCCACCCATCAAGTGGTGGTCGATGCATGGGGTGATTTTGCCCAACGCAGTGCCAAAAGTTTATTTCAGATGTTCCGCGCCGGTGAATTTGCCGAGAGCGATGTCGCCGCCGACCTCACAACGCTGCTGCTGGATGGCTGGCGACCTGGCGCTGACGATAGCGTCTTTTTTTCTTCTTTCGGGCTGAATGTCTTCGATATCGCCCTCGCCGCTCGGGTGTTGGCAGCGGCCGAACATCATCAGCTGGGCAGCTGGCAAACGCTGTTTAACGGAGTCGCAGATGATCATTAAAGCCAGTGCGCTGAGGCTGAGAAAGTCACGCGGCGAACATTTTTTACTAATTGACGTGCGCGACACTGCTGAATGGCAAGCCGGTAGTCTACCTGATGCACAGCACTGCAATGTGTATGATTATTTTATCGCCGACAGCTCTCCCGCAGGACTGGCGGCAATGGCGGCAGACGCAGCGGCAGCCCTGCAACCGTTGTTTGATCGCTATCCGGCAGCAATGCCGGTGTTTTTTGAGCAACAAGTAGGAATGCGATCGCCCCGTGGTGCCTGGTTTGCCTGGCTGCTGGGCAGAGACGACGCGTTAATTCTGGATGGCGGTGTTGACGCATGGCTTGAGCTGGGTGGCGAGCTGCAACCGGGTACAGGACGGAGTTACACCGTCACGCAAGAGGCAACTTCTGCCGCTGTCCCCTGGGATAGTCACTGGGTAAGCAGCCGCCAGCAGGTCATCAACGCCGATGGCAAAACAGTGGTCAATGTCGATGCGCGACGTCTGTCAGAGTTTGATGGCAGTTTCGTGCACGCATGCTGTCACCGCGCCGGGCGCATCCCCCATTCCAAGCTGCTTTTCTGGGAGGATGTGCTGGAGAATGGCCGTTTCCGCTCCGCTGCGGACATCGCACGGCGAGCGGAAGCAGCAGGTCTGCCGCGCGGAGCACAATTACAGGTCTATTGTCATCGCGGCGCACGTGCTGCCACAGTCCTGGCAGCGCTAAAACTGGCAGGCTATCCACAAGTCGCTATTTACGTAGGTTCATGGCATGAATGGGCAGATCATGATGAACTGCCCGTCGGGTGATACGATGCGTCAGCCGGGTTAATTTGTACGCCGTGCCAGAGCCTGTTGCACATTGGGTGCAGCAGCCAAAAGCTGGCGCGTGTAATCTTCCTGCGGCTGTTCAACCACCTGCGCGGTGTCACCCGATTCAACAATTCTGCCGTGATACATCACGATGACACGATCGCACAACTGCTGCACCGCGCTGAGATCGTGGCTGATAAACAGTACAGACAACTCAAGCTTGTCACGCAACGCTCTGAACAAAGCCAGAATTTGCCCACGCACAGAAAGATCCAGTGCGGCTACAGCCTCATCCGCCACCAGCAGTTTAGGTTCCATCGCCAGGGCTCTGGCAATCGCGATGCGTTGACGTTGACCACCAGAGAAGGCGCTGGGCAGACGGTTCGCATCCTCAGGTTTTAATCCTACTAGTGTTAACAATTCGTGAACACGTGCATTGATTGCCGCTCCGTGTCGCAACTGCCAGACGCGCAGCGGTTCGGCAATCTGTTCCCCCACGGCGATCTTGGGGTTCAGGCTGGCATAAGGATCCTGGAAGATGATTTGGCTGTGACGACGTAAGTTATTCAGCTGGCGACCTCTCAGCGGTTTTCCTTCAAACAAAATCTCACCGCTGTCTGCTTCAATGAGACCGATCGCCGCGCTACCGAGGGTTGTTTTACCCGAGCCGGATTCACCAATCAGTCCGACAATTTCACCGGGCTGAATATCCAGACTGGTGGGATGCAGCACAGTCAGACGCTTACCGAGCATTAACGGCAGGCACCTCGCCGTGGGGTAACTTTTGCAGATATCGCGTAGACGAAGCAATGGTGTTCCGCTTGTGTGCACCTGACGGGCAGCGGGGAGTGCAGACAACGATGCGCCAATCAACTTACGCGTATAGTCGTGGCGGGGTGCACCCAACGTATCAACGACATTCCCCTGCTCCACCAACTGCCCCTGCTGCATGACGCAGACCCGGTGCGCATAACTCGCCACGACGGAGAGATCATGGGTGATTAACAACATCCCCATCCCCATCTCCTGCTGCAACTCTTGTAATAATGATAAGATTTGCACCTGGATAGTCACATCCAACGCCGTCGTCGGTTCGTCAGCAATCAACACGTCAGGCTGTCCGCTGATGGCACTGGCTATCATTACTCGCTGACGCATTCCGCCCGAGAGCTGATGAATATACTGGCGGGCACGCTGTGCAGGATCCACAATACCAACGCGGTCGAGGAGCGCTATCGCTTCGAGCTGCGCCTGCTTCCAGCTGAACTGCCGGTGACGTACCAATACTTCTGCAATTTGCTCACCAATGCGCAGCGTTGGATTCATACTGGTCATGGGTTCCTGAAATACCGTCGCAATACGGCAACCCCGCAAAGCGGCTGTGCGCCCTGCATCCAGTTCCTCTCCGTGAAAACGAATGATGCCCGAGGTTTTCTGCACGCCTGACGGCAACAAATTCATCAATGCCAATGAGGTGAGCGTCTTTCCGGAGCCAGACTCCCCCACCAGCGCCAGAATTTCACGTTGATCGAGATGGAACGAAATATTGTCCACCAGCAGACGTTGGTCCTGAGTTTCCAGATTGAGGTGTTCAACGCAGAGCAGGCGCATGGCTGTTTTCATAAGATAATCAGTCCGAATTGCGGGAAGAGACAGGATATATCCTGAGAGAAAAGCGAACAAGAAAGTTAGGTTATGATAACTAAGTCATTAAGGTGACCCTTTTCTGCAAGAGACACCGTTTCGTTACCCGCGATGATAATGCGATCGATGCCCCTCACCGCCACCATGTCCAGCACCGTCTTTAATAGCACCGTGATGGCAATATCCGCACTTGATGGCTCTGTGGGAAATGACGGGTGATTATGACTGAGAATGACGGCAGCAGCATTCAGCTCTAGCGCCCGGCAAACAATTACACGCGGATGAATCGCAACACTCGCAAGCGAAATCTGAAAAACTTCTTAATACGCCAGCAGTTGGTGCTGGTTATTAAGAAACGCCACCGCAAACACTTCACGCTCACGTCCGACAAACTTCGCTCTAAAAAACGTCGCTGACACTGCAGAAGATGCGAAAAGCGTGCCTGTAGGCTCACGATAATCAATCGCCAGCACCGCTTCCGCCAGGATCTAATTGTCAGCCGCCATTACATAGTTACCCTGCTCATCGGGCACATGAAGGCGGCTGAAAACCGCACATTGTCATTGACGTTTTCATCTGATGATTCGATAGATTCTGAAGCGGTGCCCTTAATATGTTTTGTGCTCATGTAAAGCTCCTCTGCTGTCATTTTCGATGTTCCGGTGAGTTCGTCGCGGTTGAGGGCCGGGGATCCACGTCAGGGGAGTGGCACAAGGGCGCCCCCAACGTGCATTTCACCCTTGTGCTGGACAACTGATGTGGCTACTGAATAACCCTTCACGCTGTACTGACCGACACACGACCACGGCTTCAGAAGGACAGGAACACAGCCGCCCATAACGCGGACGACCTCAGCGGACACAGTGAGATGTGATCAGTGAGAGCGCCGGCGGTCAGCCAACTGCAGAGGTTAATATTGCCGTTGCCATCAGACGCCGTCAGGCCTGAATCGCCGAACAGGGTGTTTCGGCGGAGCTTACCGGCCTGGTGGTTAGCGCGGCCGGGCTGATGTACAGTATGCCGGGAGCAAAAGGGGCTAAAAGATCCCGATCTTTCATTTTGAATAGCGTCAGCGCGGAGCAAATGCAGAACACGCTATCCTTTATGAAGGAGGAAAAACCTAGGCAGGCAAACCCATCCAGCGGCTACAGCGCCGTGATTTTAGCTGTGCGCGAGGAGCGGAAGTAGCTAGCCGTTTTAATTACAAATGCCGCAAATGTTACTCACATTGCCGTGTATAAATAGACGAGGAACCGGTCAAACGATCAGCGTTTGTCCATGGCGTTCGTTTAGAGGAGATGAGAAAAACATCTCATCAGACTGTCTCTGCTTTTTATGTTCATCTACTGAACAAAATAATAACTCGCGTAGTGAAAAAAGCCCGCAACTGGGGGATAAATTTGTATCTCTGGCTAATATCCATATAAGTTAGTACGTTACATCATCTTGAAAGATCGTTGTTCCGGTCTATTTTTATACTAAGTCAAACTGATAACACGTTTATGTATCATGAACAAAATCAGATCGTACAGGGCGGGGATGATTGGATGCGCTATTGGAGCAGCAGTCATTGAGCTAACAGCGAGAGGGACCGAAACAAGTAAGGCCAACATTTTGTATGAACTTGAAAGAATGGCATCCTCTTCAAAGGATTTACAAGTCAAAGCTTTTGCACGAGATGCAGCAAATCTTCTCCGTAAGAAGTCCGAATAGTCTTTCTGAATCGAAGGGGAGCAGGTCAAGCTTATCCGTCACCAAAGTTCCATTTCGTTAAGACAAGCTAATATTAGCGCTCCTTTTTCTGAGGTCTATGTTCCCTTGCAATAAGTCAGACAACCTCGTGTCCGCGAAATTTTTGCTCATCTGATGTCGAGGGCTAAACTTTCTTTATGCAGCATAGCATCAACATGTTGCTCTAAAATCCGAGGTAATCTTCGCCCGCGCACTATACAATCCCGGAGCGCGGGCTTTTTTTATGGAGAAAATCTTAATTATTTAACATGTTAACTACATACATTGCCTAGTTAATGGCGGCCGAGTATAAATTTATCAGATCCAAGTATTACCTAAGTGGAGTAGTGCTTTATGACTGTATTTGCCCGGAGTTTGGTGACCCTCCTCCGGGATTTTTTTGCAGAATCTTCCGGATTTACACTAACCCGACATACCAGTTCAGGTCATCGACTAAATTTAAGAGGTAACACAGCATACGTGGTGCTACGAGAAGCTTTCATTATGGTTTTCCCCATCTTTCCCGCCCTGAGCGGAATTTTTTGGTTTCAGCCTCTCGGAAACTTCAACACATCAACCGCCAGCTCTACCGCTAAATCCGCATCTCCATCCTGATATAGTACCTTGATAGTCTCCACCAGTGCCTCTCTCGATAGCTCAGCCTCATCTACCAGCAATTGCATTAGAGCCGTACCAAGCACATGCATCACGTCAGGATGCAGATTTCCGAAAAACTCTCCATCCATCTCCACAACTCCCCTCCTGTTCATTTCTTGCGCCAAGAAGAACATGGCCGTGACTTAACGTAAGCGTTCTTTTAAGCAAAGAAGTCAACTCAATGTCGGGTCAACCCCTATTTTGACCATTCCATCTGCGTCTACAAACACATCACTTATGTCAACTCCCGTTCCCAGAATAATTTCTGCGCATAACTGCTTGATGCCCTGCTCAGTTGCATACCTTTTACCGGTAACAACCTCATCCGTAGTGATTTCGTAACGACGAAATTTATAGACTCTTACCATAGCCATACACCACCCCGATCGTTTTTTGCTCAGGATAGCTTATCACAGATGATGGCTAACGGGGTTTAGTGCCCTTTACAGCCCCATCCACCTTTCTCGCGTTGAGCTATACAACATGCAGCAGAAAGACGTGTTGCGTCCGAGCGTTTTCCATGATTCTTTACCCGCCTGTGCGCTGAGGGATCCCCATAAATCAGCGCTAATAAACCAACACCATATTTCGGTAGGTTTTGGCGAGGTGCTTAAGAATGGTGCTAAGCACCATTCGTCTTAAAATTAGCTGAGAGAGGCGCATGACATTCTCCGCTAACGTCAGGTATGAGATGACCCGCCGCGATTTAATACTGTTGGCTTGGCATCTCAGATGTAATCCTCAATTTTCAGCATGATAGCCAATAAGCCACAGCACTGTTGTGCTCAATGTTGCCAGCAGGCTCAGAACCAGTATTCTTCCTGCAGGGCGGCTGTAACTCGCCCGCAGGCCGAACCCAAAGCGCTCGCTTTTCACATCACGGAAGTTCTGTTCTATTTGCATGCGACGGCTGTACAACTTCATGATTTCACGGGCTTAAAATTATCTGTGCTGCTGAAGAACAGCCAGGGGTCTTTTGCTGAGGAACGACCATCCCGTGCCTGTGCTTCACGCTTTATCCGGCACCGGGAGCGCTTATGCTTCCGGTCTTTCGGTTCTTTTTTATGAAGATAGAAGTGACCATCACACCGGGTTTATTCGGCTTTTGCAAGGGTGCCCGGTCCCAGATATTCCGGCTTACTGCTGGCCTGTAATTCCTGACGCCTGAACCAGTATTCACCTTTACTGTTCAGCCGCATCTGGATATTGCCCCTGATTTGTCCGATAAAATCCCATCAGAGTGATTTGATATGTCGGAACCAGGCATTAAGGAAACCCGCATCAGTAACGATGATGACTCTGGCCTTCGGGTTAACCGCATCAGCAAGGGCATTAAGAAAGGCCTGCTGTATCTGAGTATTCTGCTGCTTTTCCGATGGGACTATCCAGCTCAACAGGGGGATTGAACACCCGTCGCAAAGGAGGCTGGCGCGGAGTACATGATATTCCTGTGACGGATAGCCGCTCCAGTCAACAGCAATAACACACAGAGATAACTGACTTGTCAGCAGTGAGATAATGCTTCTAAAAATCAGGGGAATATCGTTCTGAAGAGATTCATTGCCGAGCAGACGATCAACGCGTTTGATTTTATTTTTGACCTGAGCCGAACCGGGTAAGTAACGCCCGATGCTGGTCAGCGTCAGTGATGCGCCATTGTTAAGGCGAATGGTGGCATCCAACAA
This sequence comes from Pantoea sp. At-9b, assembly GCF_000175935.2. Taxonomy (NCBI): domain Bacteria; kingdom Pseudomonadati; phylum Pseudomonadota; class Gammaproteobacteria; order Enterobacterales; family Erwiniaceae; genus Pantoea; species Pantoea sp. At-9b. Next base: position 322,099 of record NC_014839.1, on the reverse strand, counting down.
AGCATTTTGTCGGTATTTGTGAAATTGTGCTAACGCATCACGGAAGAAATTTTGACATACTTGGCGAGCAGGCATAGAGGTGATCTCATTGAATTGGTTGCACAATCAGTAGATCAAAAAACTCTACGCCTGTCCTTTTTCACCCGCTCATTACTGGGGATTCCTCAGCGCCTGTGCGGGCTTTTTTCATGATTAATAAACAGTATTGAGATCACGTCATCACAACCTGTACGATATAAATTCATGTTCTCGCAAGTGTAGAGAGTGCGCTCAAAACTGAAAAATCACATATTATGAGACACCTGATAATTCCGGCGTTCATAACGTTGACAGTGATAATTCTTATCTTCCTGGCTATGACGGATTACAGTCCTTTCCCTTGGTGACTATCAATCACATGGCTAAGAGTTTTTTTTGACTGGAGAAAGCATGAAAATTGGTTACCTGTTCCCGGTTGCTATCATAGTCGCTGGTATAACACTGCTGGTTTGGTTCATCGCCAGCGGAGCTTATGCACCCGGTGGTTAATGTAAAAGACATTAAAAAAGAGTGAAAGGATGATCATTCTCAAGAAGTCTTTAAAAAGGTTGGCTGTAATATCTATATTGTTAACCATCCTACTGTTTATTGCGGGATTGGGTTAGTGTGGTTGGTTATAAATGTCGTTTAATTATCACGACTTAGTCCATGTTAGACACGCGGGAAGGACTTAAATCATTATAGGAATATCCTGGCAGAACGCCGGGCTTGCCAGATAAATAAAATAACTATGCGTTATCACTCTCCTCCGGAGTAATGCTATCACCGCTCCGGGATTTTTTTTGCACTAGTAATAAGTGTTGTTAAACGCAAAGTGCGACATACATCACAGACATGCGCTGAGCTGTAGTGTCCGTACGCTGGAGAAACTACTTATCACAGCCCGCCCGCTATCGGGCTTTTTTGTCAATAGAAGAATAGATTCCTAATCGTTAGGATTGAAATCATTCCTGAGTTAAGCATGTCAAAGGTACTAGATTGTGTTCGCGATTTCAACTGGCGCAAATTTCATTAAATTTTATAATTTCCACAAAAAGCGCGGGATTTTTTATTGAAAACGTCAGGCTGATACTGTAAAAATCATTGGTCATTATAATGAAAACTATTATCCTCGCATTGCTTCCGTCCGGGTTGAACTCAAGGGCAACCCGGGCGTCTTTTATTGAGTTGCGCACCCGTCGTAAAAGCTTCCATTGATTTCCTAATAATCTGACATTTCCGCCTGGTTCTGCCAAGATTAAGCTGTGGTATGTCTTACCAGCATGCCGCATCTTCATTATCCAGGTAATATTGCCCGCGTTTACTTTATTACTTTCCCTTAACGCGGGCTTTTTTACGAACCGGCGTCTTCCCGCGATGCGATTTTGTATGACATACATCGCTTCGTTCTGGGCGCATATCAGCTGCTATTGCACCTGTACAGCCATCGTGAGTTTGGCTATCAAGACAACCTGGTCCAGAGTGTACAAATCTTCTATCCCATTGGGGTCAGCCTCAATATCATAATCATCTCGCAGGCCTTCACCTGTAACCGTCTGGCGTGAACCTCCACCAGGTCATTTCTATGAATCCAGGTTTCTCAATATCTCCGATGCCACGGGCCTTATAGCGGAAGCTAGAGACTTTCCACTTGAGGACTTCAGTAAGCATGTTACTTACTGCCGAAGACCCAGGTAAGTGGTGTCTTTTTAAGCGGCCTGTCAGCAGTTGAGGTGGTGATGATATAGCCTGTATTGGTGGTGCCGACACGCAGAGTCATTTGGGAGCCAGAACCCGGATTTACTCAACTCAGGTTATAGGTATAAGACGAGAACGCCCCCGTAGATTCAGCCTTGCAGCAATAGCCGCCGTTCTGAACCCTAAAAAGGCCACAGCACTTTAATAATGAGGCCGCGAAGTTTGCAGTTAATTTTAGCTGTCCGACGTTAATAATTCGGGCGACGTGGTATATAGGACGACTCCCATAATGGAAATCGATGTACGGAGTCGCTTGGTATAGCTCGATCACCCCGCTGGCCAGGGCAGAATAATTTTGAAAGTTGGTGTAGTCAGCTGCGTTAAGCGCAGAAATAACCCTGACGCCCTGTTGCAAAAGTTGGGATATAATAAACCTATCGTCTGCTTTTGCTGACGGAGCAGCACATAAACCCATTCAAAGGCCGGCGTTTTCAGCGTGACATCAGCCTTTTGGCGGTAGGCTGGTACTGCAAATACGGCATCAGCTACCGTGAGCTACAGGAGATGCTGCCTGAGCGAGCGGTGAGGTGAATGTCGCACACTCGACCATCTACCGCTGGGTTCAGCGTTACGCTCAAGAAATGAAAAAAGGCTGCGCTGGTACTGGCGTAACTCTTCCGATATTTGCCCGTGGCACGCTGACGAAACTTACCTGAAGGTCAATGGCCGCAGGGCTTATCTTTACCGGGCCGTCGGAAGAAGGGACCGCACTGTCGATTTTTATATCTCACCACGTCGTAACAACAAAGCCGCATATCGGTTACTGGCTAAAATCCTCAATAACGTGAAGAAGTGGCAGGTCCCGCCATTTAATAACACGGATAAAGCACCTACCTATGGTCGTGCACTCACTCTGCTCAAATGCGAAAGCAGATCTCCACTTGACGTTGAGCTCAGACAGATTAACTACCTGAATAACGTCATTGAATGCGACCATGGCAAGCTGAAAAGGATCGAGGTGATGCGTGCAATCCGTAAAGGCCAGGCTTCAACATTTTATTATATTGATTCCCTATGCGAGGTGCATCTGGTGAGCAGAATCTTTGAAATGTAGAGCCTTTCAATAACACAAATGGCCGCCTCTCCATGAACTTTGCAACAGTGCACTCTCAGATTGTCATGAACGATCAGCCTTACACCAGCTTGTCGCCTTATCGTCTTGCCCCTTCAATGAGGGAATGTTATCCGCCAGCCACAAATGATGTGACTCTCTCTTTTAGAATTATTCGTTAAAGGCGTTAAACCGCGGATTACAGTTAAGAGTCCACATAGCCCATCCCGTTATCCACATCACTGATAGGCATCCCGGTGGCATCTGTAGGCTCAACAGGATTTCATACGCAATTACTGGCCAAGAAGGGGCTTCTGCACCCGGCACTGAAATTCCGTTTATTTGCTTTCTGTCATAGGGTTTCTCACTCATCTTTCCGTTAGGAGAAACTTTTCGACATCACATCTCAGTGCTTTTCTGGTGGCATATAAATCTCATTGAGCCTGTCGCGGAAGGTTTCAGGGTCATGCTCCTCGCGTATCCTGTCAATGGCCCGCGCCGAACGGGACCGCACATCTTCGGGGTGCCGGATTATTCTGGCTACATAACTCTTAAGTTGATCAACGACTAATCTCCTCACCCTTTCTTTTGTCTCTTCTGAATCCACAGCAAGTTCATACATGTCATTAAGAGGGCACTCAATGAGCCAGCCAGCCGAAGGAGGATTGATTTCGGGAAGAGCACGGACATTGGTCGTGATCACCGGGCAGCCACACGCCTGCATTTCCAGTACTGAAAAACCGTATGTATCCTGCCAGGTGGGAAGAATACCTACATCTGTCTCTTTCAGTAAGCCGATTATTTTATCATTTGGCATTGAGGTGGAATGTGTGAAAAAGGCTTTTTCGCGGAGAAGACGTTCAATCTGGCTGTGAAAATGCGCGCTGTCCTGAAATGGCTCATGGGCAATATTATGCTTCCGTGACAAATCACCAACCATGTTCACAGACACAACCTCATTACTGATAACACCTTCTTCTTCCAGCTCCGAAAAAGCCAGTACCACCTCTGCCCCTCCTTTCCGGTAGAATTCATTACCAATAAAAGTAAAGCTGACCCTACCGCCACACGTCTCCCTTCCATCTTCGCCCAAAAGCGCCTGTGGAGGGTGTAAAATGCAGAGTTTTTTGCCAATGACTTCACTGAATGCAGGAAATGAATCAAGAAGCTTCATTTGAATATTGTACGTCGCTTCAGAAATAGCAATCAGCCGAAGGCATTCCGGTGAAGCGACCAGTCTGAGTAATTTATGCAGCTCAGGATTTTCCGTTTTTTCAATGCCATCCACCGGGAGAACTCTCGGAATCTCAGTTTCAAATGTGGACACCCACCGTGTATCGGTCTCAGCGACTTCATTAAACAGATGAATAATTCCCGTTTGTTCAGGCATGGCACCGGGAAGGGGCCTGAAGATAAACAACTTGTTCTTCCTGAGAACCTTCTGCCGTAGCACATTAACATAAGAAAATAAATTTTTTTTCTTACAGTCAATATATATATATTCAGGAAAAACAATAATATTTCTCTTTTCCGGGTAACCACTCCCGTTAATCACTATCTTCATCACTACTCCATTTTACTGAGTTCTATGATAAATGATGGTAATATTGAAACTATGACTGTACCTGTTACCTATCTGTTAACATCTCGTTCGACAGGACTGAGAAAGGTATATTTACTACAATAATTTCATATTTAACTGATGGAAATCCATACTGGAATGGTCTCTGGTACAGTATAGCCATAAAGGACCAGAAATTAAATTTCTCCATGTTTTTTCAGAAAAACCTCACATTATATCCTGTAAGAAATTTCAGTATTATCAGATGGGTGGATCACGACTGTTAGGGAAATTAAACATTTTAAGTCCCCCTCGAAAGAATTCTTCAATCGAAAAATGATAAAGACTCGTGCTTCTTGCGTCATCCTTTTATTTCATAGGTATGATATCCAGTCTCATATCTTACTCATATGCTATTCCTGAACAGACGTATCAGTCTCATGTTCCTGCATTATTTCTGATATGTAGGAATTCGGGCGATAACCTTAATTTCAAAATCGAATCCTGCAAGCCAGGTAACACCAACTGCTGTCCAGTTTGGATAAGGGGAGGCAGGAAAAATGGACTGCTTCACATGCAGAATTGTTGGAAACTGATTTTCTGGATCGGTATGAAAGGTCGTGACATCAATTAAATCGTCAAGCGTACACCCTGCCGCCGCAAGAATCGCTTCCAGGTTATCAAATGCAAGCTGTACTTGAGCGGCAAAATCCGGCTCCGGAGTACCATCTCCGCGACTTCCGACCTGGCCGGAAACAAACAGCATATCGCCAGAACGGATCGCGGCAGAATAACCGTGCTTATCATAAAGAACATGCCGGTCAGCAGGGAAAACAGGTTCGCGTTGGATCACTGGGATTCCTCTTTTTCATAAAAATGTGGAATTCGAGAAGCAAGTGACATACAAAAGATTTAACATACACTGCGTATGTATAGTAAATATCACATACATCGCGTATGTCAAGTTGGATGCGCAGTGTATGTCACAAGGAGATTATATGGCTGCTAAACGCCGCATTGAGATGATGGAAGAAAATCGCGCAAAAATGATTGCCGCAGCGCGAACAGCATTTGCCGATAAAGGATTCGCCAATACGTCAATGGATGAACTGACCGCCAGTGTTGGTCTGACTCGTGGGGCGCTATATCACAACTTTGGTGATAAAAGGGGACTTCTCGCCGCTGTTGTTGCACAGATAGACAGTGAAATGGCTCAACGCGCTAGAGCGTCCGCCGCTAATACCAGCGATGACTGGGAGAGGCTGCTGGCTGAAGGTATTGCCTATATAAATATGGCTCTGGAGCCAGAAGTTAGGCGTATTGTTCTACTTGATGGTCCGGCTTTTCTTGGCGATCCAACTCAATGGCCCAGCCAGAATAACTGCCTTGAATTCACCCAACAGACCATAACCGAAATGATGGAACGCAAGGTAGTCAAAGACATGGATGCGAAAGTTGCTGCACACCTGTTAAATAGTGCTGCGCTAAATGCTGCACTTCTGATAGCAGCCAGCGACGCCCCGCATAAGACGTTGCCACACGTTATTGAAGTGTTCGCCCTGCTTGCAAGCGGGTTACGCAATAACTAAAATCAATCGCATTAAAATTCATGCAAGATTACAACGTCTGCTTGATTCACAGTGCGTAGCGAACATTCATCCTTAGAGCAGCTGCACATCTGTCAAACAAATCCATTAATGTATAACTGCTCACCCTGCATCCGCTTACGGCACAGGCCGTTGCAGGGCCGGCCATTTTTGCCTGATATGTCAGCCTGAAGGCTTTCTGATGCCAGGGAAGCAGAAGGATGCCCCTCTCACCTCACGTCTGCCTGTTCAACGAAGGCGTGCTCTCGCTGCCTACCGATTACCGGGACCGCACCGTTAACCTATTCACATCCCTCGGGTTGCCGCCCCCCAACCTTTCGCGTGACCAGATGGAATAAAGCGAAAGCCTGTCCGGCTACATCATCCGGCAGACTTCCCTGATGGCGCAACACCTGAAGGACTGGAAAATTCTTTTGCGGGGCACCGTTCTCCAGGGCAATGATCTGGGAAGCGGTGGAAGCCATGTACCTGCGTAGCGGGCACCGGGTGTCACTGCACCAGGCGGTGTTTCCCCGGCCAGAGGGACGGATGCTGGTCTTCACGGTCAGCCTCAATAAGCCGTTGGGCTATTACCGCCTGATATTGCGGTGGCCTACCGGCTCCCAGACAAAGTCCGCGAAAATTGTCAGGAAATCGCTCAAGACATTCGGATTTCAGCAGCCGGAAGCCTTGAACAGACTGCACATCATCCTGCACTAAGACTGTGCGGGACTCCTGTTATACTGCCCACACGACCGTTCGGCGCTGACTCAAGTTGACTCCCCTACTCCCATGGTCAATGAGTATGTATGCGTTAAAGGTTTGTACTCAGTCGGACTGCCATATCGAAGCTTGAGTTGTGAGCAACCACCACGATCGATATTTTTTCTGGCATATTTAAGTCCTGTTATGTCGCATAGATACTTAACATCATTAGCATCTAAGCACTAAGCACTAAGCACTAAGCACTAAGCACTAAGCAAGCTTGACCAAAAAATTTTATTTGAGGACATTATAATGAAAAATGTCATTCTAAGCATGTTGGCCAAAATATCTTCTCTTGACGCTAATGCTAAACAACTGACTGCACAGGTTGAAGCTCAATCTTTGCTTATAAGTGCATTGATCCTTGCTATAAGCAAAGAAGGTGGCATCACAGAGATGGTAGGCAGCGTCAGTAAGGCAATAAACTCAGTGCTCGAGTCTTCTGAAGACTTATTAAAATCCGATGCAGAATTACTCTTGTCTAAGTTTCAGGAGCAACTCCAGTTGACCCGACTTATCGAAGAATTTAAAGATGAAGTAACTGATGAATCGTTAGATAACTTCACATCTTTGCCTGATAAATCAGGTGATTGAGTAAATCTCATTCATTCTCGGAACATCGGTTTCGCCACCGCCATAAGCAATGCGCAAACCTAGCATCACAAATGCCAGCAGAATAGCACCAACTGGTGTGTCTCGACGCAACCAGATCTGAAGAAGCTCGTACACATCCGGCCATAACTACATTACGGGTCATTATTCATCTTCATGGTCTCTCACCTCCGTAACACGGTTGGTGCTGTCTGTTGTCTGAGGAAATAATGCGTAAGCCCCCTTCACTGATGAGGGAGCAGGAAAAGAAGGGATAAAAGATTGCAAAAGAAAAAGGCACCGCCGTAGTGATGCCTTATAAGTAAATATATTGCTGCGGTGCCGGGTGCCTCCCGGTGAGTAAAGCCAGTCCACTTTACCCGCAATAGGCTTGCATTATCAGGAGCAGATGACTGATGCCCCTCCGCTCAGGGGGATTCACCGCCCATATAGTTTAGCATCAGGAAAAAACGTTGCTGCGGTGCCAGGTGCCAGGTGCCTCCCGGTGAGTAACGCACAGCAACTTTACCCGCTTTCGACCAAGACTATGCTTCAGTGTAAGCTCCTCCGCACAGTAGGATACCGTATTAAGCACAAATTATTAAAACCTGACAGATAATAAAACCAGGTTATATTTCGAGAAAGTTTCTTTGGATGGTGAGATCGTCGCGGCCACACCATGTAAATAACATGTTAAAAGTAACGCACAAAAACATTAGCATGGTTATTAAATTAATGCCATTATGGACATGGAATAACCCTGTGATGATTTTCGTTTCTACCCGCACATTCCCTTTGTTTAGGATGTGCGGGATCTTTTTTACCTATTTGAATTTTGTTGCGGTGCCGGGTGCCTCCCGGTGAAAAGGACGGCCACAATCCTTTTCGCTGCTTTTTTAAACCATAACCTGTGGCCATGCCCCGCCGCACAGGGGGATTCACCGCATTGTGAGCAAATTATCATAGCCTGCTTTTAAAGGATACCCTGCCACACATGAGCTTTAATTACCTGACTCGTCAGCCGCAGGAATAATTCTGTTTTGGCTAGATCCCACAACGGATTGCCGTCTGTTTCATAAATTGAAACATATGTTGTCGCTAAACGGATGGGCTGCTGAATTGTACAGAGAATGTCAAACTGCCGGCCCCTATAAGTTCCCCCTGAAAGGCTCCATGGTTGAAATGCAACGAGCGTGGCGCGTATATGATATAGGCCCGCCGAAGGCAGGCCTTCAAAGATTATTCAGCAAACCGTTCTGCTTCTTCAAATGACTCGATGTGGCTTACGCCCAGATAGAGAGCACCGATTGATCCAATTATGTAAGCGACTATCTTATTGTCAAAAAAACGATGAATGTAGCTCACTTAGATATGCTCCATTTACATAGTTTATGATGCGGCGCCGGGTGCCTCCCGATAAGCAAAGCACAGCCAGCTATACTCGCCTAGCCTATATTCTTCATGAGCTTGACTTTAGGCCTCTCCGCTTACAAGGATTCATCGCATAAAGCACAAACTATCAAATCGTGAGACTGAAGGAAACCCTGTCGAACATTGGCGTTGATTTCCTTGTTCGATAGTCACAGGGATAATGCTGTCGTGGATTCACCGTAATATGAAAGGTGTTGGGTATTTGCAGCTATCGGCATGGATTGGGATATGGACCCGAAATGACCGAGGGGTCACTACAATAGGCCCGCTCGGTTATCTGGCGGACAGTTTCTTCTTTAAACTCAGGGGTAAATCGTGGTGTGCGTATAAACTCCTTCTATGCTCAAAATATAGGGCAGATTTGTCTACGAGCGCGGGACCACTCGAAGGATCACAATGGCTTCAGTCATCAGGCCCCAGGTTCTATCGATCATGTCGCCAATAAAAAGGCCGGCATTGTGCGCATCTATCTGCCACCCGATGCCAATACCCTACTATGGGTTGGCGATCATTGCCTGAAGACCTGGGTTCACATCAACATGATTGTGCTGCGCCGCAGTGGCTCGATTGTGACAGCGCAATTGCCCACTGTGAACGGGCATGGGTGAATGGCGCTGGGCAAGCACCAGTGAGGATCCTGAAGTAGTGATGAGGTGGATTTGCGTGGCTATCTGCCATTCGTGTGGTGGACCTGATGGCACTGCAATCCTGCGCCCAGCATCCGCATGGCAAATCAGAAGAGGAATCTGATGCGCTGCTCAGAGCAGATAAACCGGTAATTTTTTCTTCACGTCTACCCCAGCCTGATCCATCGCCTGACCTGTCGACGAAACAATCACCGTAACTTCCACGTGCAGGGTTTTAATGAAGAAGGCACCACGACCACGCCATTCGATATGACGGTACTGAACGAACTGGATCGGTACCATCTGGCACAGGAAGCCATTTGCCGGGCATGCAGAGCATCATCCTGAAGTACTCAATGATCTCCAGAAACGTATCACGGAACATCTCCGCTATATCCGGGAATATGGCGAAGTAGTTCCGAAAGTACGCCACTGGCAGTGGTCCGGGAAGAACCCGCAAGGCGGACCCGAAATCCGCCTGAACGGTTATGCCGCCACTGTTGCCGCCTTCTTGCTGCGTGACCAGACACGATGAACCGCCATCGCGGCAAGAAAATCGGTCATCAGGGTACCCTCCGCTTTGCTTCCTTCTGCCAGTCCCTCCTCCGTTTCACTGTCTTTCAGGCTAAACTGCGCTTTAAAGCGGCGTGCGTCACCGCTCAGACCAATGACCTTCAGATGCTTATAGGTTTCCAGCAGGAAATAACGCGCATCCCCACTCAGCAGCAATGCATCGATATTACCGTCCGGCACCAGCACCGCATCAAACGTCAGCGACGGCAGACCATTGAACGTCGCATCGACGGGCAATACCGAGCCATCATCGGCGCGTACCTTCCCCATATGCGCCGCCAGCAGTTTGGCGTGAACACCTCTGGCTTTCAGCTCCTGAAACATCGCCAGCACATCAGCCGCTTTCACACCATCGCTGACCAACAATGCGACCTGCCGCCCCCGGATATCACCACCCGGCACAGCATAAAGACTGAGGCTGTCATCCTTCGTAAGCCCATTCACATCTTTGGCGGTGACGACTTTACGCTGTTCCTGACTGAATTCAATGCCGAGATTATCCGCCACGCCCTGCGCCAAGTCTGGATCTATATGCAACAGATGATCGACCACCCGTTCTCGGATATAGGCGCGGGCCACCTTGCTCAGCTCAAATGAAAAGGCACCGACGATATGCTGCTGCTCAACAGGTGTCTGGCTCTGCCAGAACAATTTTGGCTGGGAATAATATTCACCAAAAGAGTCGCTGCGCTCACGAACCTTCTGCCCTTCAATCCTTTCCTGATAGCTGTCGAATCCCCCCTTCTCCGCAGCCGGGGTGCTTTCCCGTGGCCAGTTATCGTTTATTGAATTAGGTTCGTAGTTGGCCGGATTGGCATCAATCTCCATACGGTGCATGCCCTGACGCTGAAAATTATGGTACGGGCAGACCGGCCGGTTGATCGGTATTTCATGAAAATTCGGCCCACCGAGGCGACTGATTTGGGTATCGGTGTAGGAAAAAAGACGCCCCTGCAACAGCGGATCGTTGGTGAAATCCAGTCCCGGCACGATATGGCCGGGGTGAAAAGCAACCTGCTCGGTTTCAGCGAAAAAGTTATCCGGATTACGGTTCAGCACCATCCGGCCCACCAACTCTACCGGCACCAGTTCTTCAGGGATCAGCTTGGTGGCATCAAGGATATCGAAATCGAAGCTGAACTCATCCTCTTCGGGGATCAGCTGAAGTCCCAGTTCATACTCAGGAAAGTCACCCGCTTCGATGGCCTCCCACAAATCGCGACGATGAAAATCCGGGTCACGACCCGTGAGTTTCTGCGCCTCATCCCACAGGAGCGAGGCCTTACCGGCCACAGGTTTCCAATGGAAACGGACAAAGGTGGCTTGACCTTCCGCGTTTATCAGACGGAAGGTGTGAATACCAAAGCCTTCCATGGTGCGGTAGCTGCGGGGGATACCACGGTCTGACATCGCCCACATCACGTTATGTAACGTTTCCGGTTGCAGCGAAACGTAATCCCAGAAGGTGTCGTGCGCGCTCTGACCTTGTGGCATTTCGTTATGCGGTTCCGGTTTCACCGCGTGCACAAAATCCGGGAATTTATGGGCGTCCTGGATGAAGAACACTGGCGTATTATTCCCCACCAGATCAAATACCCCCTCTTCCGTGTAGAATTTGGTCGCGAAGCCACGAATATCCCTTACTGTATCGGCAGAGCCTGCCCCGCCCTGCACCGTCGAGAAACGCACGAACACCGGAGTGACGGTGTCCGGATCGCTGAGGAATCCCGCCTTGGTTAACTCTTTCAACGCACGATACGGCTGAAAATAGCCGTGTGCCGCTGAACCACGGGCATGCACGATACGCTCAGGGATACGCTCATGGTCAAAATGCGTGATTTTTTCACGCATGATGAAATCTTCCAGCAGGGTCGGTCCGCGAGTACCGGCACGCAGTGAGTTCTGATCATTAGCGATACGGGTGCCCTGATTGGTGGTCAGGTCATGCTGCGTGCCATTTTTTCTAAAGGGGTCCAGCTGATTGATTTTAGGGGTTCGGGTGTCGGGTGTTTTCAGACTGCCCGGTGCCGTGGGTTCTTTACCCGGTGGCGTCGGTTTGGCTGACGGTTGATGTGAGCCATCAGCAGGAGCCAGGCTACCCAAGCCGGGCTTAACGGTTTCTGGCCCTTTATGAGGTGCCCGATGGGTGAGTTGTTTTCCTTCTGTTTCTTTTGACATTGCGAAAGTCTCCAGTGAAATATCACCTTATTAACTGTAGAGCAACCGCGTCAAAAGTAAGCACTGAAATCCTAAATAACAAGAAATAGCATGAAATTCATCTCAGCGGACTCGTTTATTCATCATTAAGAATGCACTGAATAATGATGAAATTTAGGGTTAAATCTGTCAGGTAGGATGGTAATCCTCACTTATGGATTATAGTTCAAAAAACACAACGCAGTGATAATCTGCAAGTTATATTATTTTCAGAGGTAAATATTATTTTTCGTTCACTCACTGAAAAGGAAACCCTATGAAATCATCTACTAAATAACCTGTATCGCATTGAGTATTGCCGCATTGTCAGGGTGTATGCACAGAAGTAAAACAGTTCGCGATGATGGGTGCCCTCATGCGCCGAGCGGGCAGGCCACACCTGGTGGTACTTTGGGGTCCGGTCCTGTTGGACAACCCCAGTCCTGAATAGAAATGCCCAGACAATGACCGGGCATTCTTTACCGGTGCAGCAGCGTTTCATCACGAGGCTATTAATTTTTCTTCCGCATATGTGACGGAAATATGACCATTAACTTCGAGTACGGCATATTTTATCTGGTCTATCCGCTCCATCCCCTGTGACAACCGGGTGAATCGAGAATATTCTCCTTACTTATGCCAGCCATCTTCATACGTTTTTCCTCCAGATTACCATTTTCAACCAGAATCATAGGCCAGCCCTCTGCCATGTGTTCAAGATAAGGAAATCGCGTTTTAAGTTTGCCGAGAAAAAGATTAATCGTAATGAGGGTTACAATAGTCAGCGCTGCCGCCGTCACGGAAAAATCATCACCCAGCAACGCCTACTCAGGGGATTCACTGATAATCAGTAACTGAATCAGGTCAAAGGATGTCATCTGTCAAAACGTTCGCCTGCCGCAATTTTAAATACCACATCAGGACAAGATAGATGCCAGCAGCTCGCAATACGGTTTCTATATCACTCTCCTTCAGGGGTATACCCACTGATTGAACTGGACCGGTTGTTGATTATCGGCGCTGGCACTGATTGCTACCCACCTCGGTTGCTGTGGCTGAAATCCCAGCCATACCGTATGACCCCCCTCCTGTATTACGGAATGAATATGTCAGCCGCATATCACTTCCGTCAGAAAGCTCCTGGACTGGCTGTAGCTGTAAGGTCTGTATCTGCAAGTTATTAAGTGCCCCACATCCTATCATGGCAGTAAATTTCCGCCGGGCGGCGTATCAATCCAGATACTCATCTCCATATTACTTTGTACCCGACCAAAGTGTTCATATTCTACCTTCAATTTACCATCAGGTGATTGCACCGACCCATCACTCAGAAACCCTCTGGAAAAAAGGCCACATGCCACCGGAATGACAATGAGAACTTATTCCCTGATGCGCCGAATCCAAGGCTACCTGCGTAACCAGATGATATTTTCTTTTATCGGGTAATCCCGGATGCAGAATTCATCTTTATTCATAGGGTAGAAACCTCGTGAACGTTAAAGATATCGCACTTCGGATGATGGCCTTTTATTATCCAGAACGGCCAGATATGATAAATTAACGTCAGCAGGATCATGACTGCCGTCCCGATCAGGACGACCTGCTGGGTAACACTGGAAGCGGCGCTTTGATACAAATTAACCTGACTTGGAATTATCCAGGGATACATAGCGTAGATAATACCGGTTAACGTCGAGGTAATCAGCGTAAGGATCATGATTAACAGCCAAAGAGCATTACCGCACCAGAACGTGAAGAGCTGTAAAACCAGAACAACCTCATAATAATAATGATTAATTTACCGAACGGACGCTGCCAGCACTGTCACCAAAGTGACGGGATGAGAAGCTACAAAGCGATAGATATTAGTAACGATGTAATCCACCACATCCAGGCATGTGTGCCTGCCAGAGGAAACACCGTATACCCCCGATCCGCCAGCGTATCATTTTTTTATCCGGCCCCGCACCATCAACTGCACTTGAACTGAACCAGACTTTTCCGGTGATATCTGCAAATAACACTCAGTAAGTCCACCGTAGCGTCAATGAATAACATCTCCCATTGCTTCCATGCCACAACTCTAGAAGCTAATTCCTGATTTTCTTATTCCCTGCTATATGCGTTCCTCACACCAACTGATAGAAAAGAGAAAGTGCCTTAATTTGCTAACTAATGATGAGTTAGGTTTAAAAAAGTAAATTACTTGAGAGATTCAAATTATATGCGTAGGGATTTACGCTATATTCTTTAGCAGTTTTTCCCCTTCATCTGTTAGCCTGACTCTGTAATAGCGAGTCATGTCACTTGGGTAGCGTTCAAAATCAATCAATCCTTCGCGTATTAATGGTGGCAGGCTCCGACAATTAACCACTTTACGATTATCGTACCTGGGGCCTTTTCTTATTTCAATTCCTACAGCTTTATCCCCACGCAAATTATATTCTGCACCATCTTTGATACGACGCATCGTATTATACTTTTCCTCTGACATGCCCATAGTATCGATTCACCTTGAGTTCGGCCCTAAACTGAGAACGTATAAGTACACTTCCTTGCGATGCAAATGTATCTAACTTAGTGACATTGCCAACTGGCATAGTAATTATTTCTTAAGTATAATGAACTACCATTATTGGTAGCTTGACAAACAGAGTTTTTGTGCTAATACGCCATGCGTTTATAAAAAACTCCTAGAGTACATTAACTGGCCTTAGCTCTTTACCATCTTACATATTTACCCATCTTTGGGTTGTCGCCGCTGACATGCACTACCATCTATAAGTTTCCACTCCATCACTCGGTTACGTCCTTCATCCTGATATACCTGCTCGCATCTGAGCTAGCCCATAAGGAGAATTGTAGTCAATCCCATTTTGATAGGTTAATGAACACCTCTGAAGTTTTCGCGTCTTCCCTTGACAAATTTTTATAAAAACAAGCTGTATCAATGCTTTCAGAAACAAATTAGGAATAATACTTATACTATTTTCGGATTTTTTCTCCAAGCTTAGAAGTTGTCATTCTTCGCCAGTAGGTATTTCAGCCGAAGGGAAATACAGCCTTAGCTTCATTCCGACGCCCCCATTTCAGGAGCAACCAAACGCGATAAGCGACAGTCTCCCTCCATACGCAATTCACGAATGTTGTATTCGCAATTGAGACGAATGCCATCCATCAAGATTAGCTCTTCCGCCAGTGGTAACTCTGTTTCTAACATTACTGTGGTGTAGCGCTCAATAACCTCTCTGAGATCTGAATCGCCTGCCGAATTCTCAGAAACCTAATGTGGGATTTTTTTCGAGCGGTGTGTTGGCTGATGGAACTAACTGCTATGGCAACCCTCTCTGTCGGTATAACCAGAAACTCAGGGCTATATACGTTATCAGCGGCCCATGTATACGCCTATTTTGATTCTTAATGAGAGTAAACTAGTTTCTCACCAATAAAGCCACTGCACATGCCAGAGCCGATATGCCGCTATAACTCTCAATTTATTCACTGGTAAGCGGCAGCCCGGTTTCATGGATGAAAATGTCATCAGGCGAGCCTGATAATCCGTAATGTTCTTTGGCTTCCATGATAATCTGCGTAACTTCCAGTACCTGAAGTCCGCTTTCAAAATCGAGGCTGATTTCAAATGTTCCCTCCGCCAACTGCGCATCATGGTTTTTGGCTAGCAACTCCACCAGCTTGCGCATTTGGGATTGCATTAAACTGCGGGATGGTGCCAGAACGGGGCAGTTTCTTTCTGCCGCTGACTTTCACCTTCTCAATTTGGGTTTAGGATATGTGCTCGGACAAGCACCTTATTGTCCTATGCCTTAATACTATCAGTTACCGCCCTGCATTTTGTCAGCTTGTACAGGCACCGGGAGGCACCCAGCACCACACATTCTGTCAGGTATGGAGTAGCGGCGATGAGTGTTGCAGTGCTCACCAGCCAATTTGAATGGCTCCATTTTGATCTATTGCCATCAACGGCACGGGATTCGTGCAACCCCAAAACGGTATTGAGAAATTTATGCAGTACGCACAAGACAATATCAGTTAGGCATAGTCACCCCGCCCATTTCGCGGCTGTCTCATGCCTGACGGCACTGTAATTAAAAATCCTATTAAGGTTCAGAACATTGCTGAACGTCTCGACAAAGCCAGTAAAACAATTCACTGAGGTCCACCAGGATGTGTTGTATATGGCATTCAGCAAGCTGGGTCTGGGTTATTTCAGGCTGTGTGGTTTTCCGGGTGGTTGCGGCATCTCTGATTATTTGGTGATTGAAATGAGCGAAGTTAACAAAATTACTGCTTTACCTGTGGTGCTCGATAATTGCGAATACTGGCCCCACCCTGTTAATAACCAATTCTGTGATGGTCGAGAATTTATAGCCTCTGAAGAATTCAATCTATGGCCGAAATCGCAGGGGCTGGTGTGGTCAGTTTAGTATCGTGATGAAGAAAATATTGATCCTGATGTTGATGGCTATGACATCTCAACATGGCATCCAGAAGTACCGAAAGGTGAAGGATGGTTTATTGCTTCCATCCACGATATCGAAGATGGCGCAGTTTGTATCTTGTTACGCGATGCAACTCTTACCGCTAATGGGGGTGATCTTCATTGCTGCAACTTCTGAGGTCATCCAATACCACCGGGCAAAGAAATTTTTAAGTTTCACAGATACAGTGGTCTTTGCCCAGAAGCAACACCATATAGCGATAAACAGCTATGGATGGTGAGTGACGGCTACCAAACATAAGCGGCTAAAGCATGCTAACCAACTTATAGCAGCACATGGGCGCAGATTTTTCTATAACGACAGCACATATGTCACATCAAAGCTGTTATTCGATAAACGTAGCCGCGTCTATTTTCTTGATGACTTTACGGTGCAGTGCGTCTTTACGCATAAAACTAATCAGTTAAATAAATGGCGTGTTTTTTCGCACGGTGGTACCTTGCGCGGTCTTGTTGTAATACCTCGGTATCGAAAGGTGCAATGTTTATGACGACAACATCTGGGGCTATTCAGATGAGGCAATTAAAGAGATACGTGAGCAGGCAGCATTCTTGGCGATCATTGTGGAGGTGAAAAGCCATGTGTAAGCGAGGAATGTATTTCAACGCCGACATGGTTAGGGCAGTTCTGTACGATAGCAAGACGCAGACGCGCCGGGTTGTTAATGGTGTCCCGTCTACCCACAATTTCCATGGCGGGATTTTGATTAGCACCCGTGTGAAAGATGAGGGTAAAGCATGCTGGGCTGTTGGAATCTCTCCCCTACTTACCAATCCGATTCGTGTTCGCTGTCCATTCAGTGAAGTTGGTGATCGCCTGTGGGTGCGGGAGACGTTTGCTGTTCATGGCAACAGTGATCATTATGCAATTCACTATCGAGCGAACCACACGGCGCATGTTGAACTAAAAGACATGGGCTATAGACCATCCATCCACATAACGCGCTGGGCTTCACGCATAACACTGGAGATTACCGGTGTTCGAGTGGAGCGGTCGACATCAATCAATGATGAAGATGCGGCAGCAGAGAGATATCGGGCTGAGCACTCTATTGATGGCCTGACACATGATGCCTGGCTGTGGTTCCGCAACTTATGGGATGGCATCTATTCAGATAATTCAATCAAGGCTAACCCGTGGGTGTGGATCATTGAGTTTAAGCGCGTGGAGGCTGACTGATGGAACGTTGTCCAAAATGCGGCAGATGGCGCGGTGAGCCGAAACCCGTAGCCGTTGGTGACAAAGTGGCGTTCACCTTTCAGCACACCAGTCCCAGCATCAACAAGCTGTGTGGACGCATCGGTAAACTGTTGCTCATCAAAGAAAATGGCTACAGCGTCATCTATCGCGGGAAAGTCTATCACTCTGATGAGGTTGCTCATATTGATGACCCCACACCTTTAACACTGGCTTTTAATGGTGTATGTGACTGTAATGAGGAGCTGATTAAATGACTAATAATCGCAAGCCATGCACATACGTAAATAAATACACCGGGAAAATGTTTTATCTCAACCATCCGCACAAGACAAGGGGGCATTGATCTTGACCCGCCATCTCCAGACGCCTTTTCTCTCTTACGGCTGTGATAACTTTCTGCGTATATATTCCCGCGGCAAGTGATGTCGTAGCGCGCTATGTGGGTTATGTTCGTTGTAATGACTGAACGCCACCGCCAGGTTCATCGCCGCTGCGAGGCTGTCCGGTTTTGGCATCACCGTGTGTAATCCCGCTTTATCGTTTTCACGAAGCTTTCTACTATGCCATTGTTTTCCGGGCTGCGAACTGCGGTCGTACATGGCTCAAATCCCAGCATCAGGGCGAACGCCCGCGTTTCATGCACTCTGTAGGCTGAACCGTTATCTGTCAGCCATTCCACCAGTTCTGACGGCAGATGCTGGCCGAAGCGTTTTTCTACCGGACCCAGCATGACGTCCTGCACCGTTTCTTTGTCATAGCCATCGGTTTCGCTACCCAGTCGATGATCTCCCGATCGCAGCAGTCATGTGCGAAGGTTATCCGCAGCTTTTCATCATTGTCGCAACGGAACTCGAAGCTATCACCGGTTGCTCTCAGTGACCGACACACGTCCTTTATGTGCACGCTTACGCTGAGGATCAGCAGGTGTGCGCTCCAGCAGAAGGTGATGAGTACGCATAATCCGGTACACGTGTTTTGCGTTAACAACAGGAAGCGCATCACGCTCTGACCGTCGCCGCAACAGCGCCCACACCCGGCGACAACCATATGTGGGTAGTTCGTCGACCATAGTATGTATCCGGGATAACACCGCAGTATCGTCAAAACTGGTATGCAGCCTGCGATCCTGCCACTCTGGCGAACGGTGGACCCTGAGACTCAGTTGCGCACTGGACACTCCAATACTGCGGCTGACGTCGCTTGTTCGTCGTCCTCTGGCAACAAGGGCGCATGCGCAATCCATTTTTTGTCCGGCCGAACTCCACGGCCTCTTTGAGTATTTCGGCTTTCATCGTTTTTTACCCAGAAGACGCTGAAGTACGCGAATTTGCTTATTGGCAGCCGCAAGCTCGGAAGCGGGAACGACTTCTCCGCGTGAGGTCACGGCGGCCGGTGAGCCGTCTTCATATTGCCTGCGTTGCTTGAAGATCTGATTAGCATTGATACCGTGCAGTCGCGCCACGTGAGAAATCATCATGCCCGGTTCCATAGTCTGCTGAATAATGGCAATTTTTTCCTGCGGAGTACGACGCCGACGTCGCTCCGGTCCTGGGAACACTTCAACCATCTTATTATTCTGACTGGTGTTAAACATAATTCCAAGACTACCTCTTATTTTAAGAGAGGAAAAGTGTCTGGTGATCTAAGGGGCTAATCTATTATGAACCGAACGATGACAGAACTGGATGTAAAGACGCTATTGTAAATGCCTTACCTTAATCTTACGGAAATAGCCTTTCTGATGCGAGTGACTCCACAGACTATTCGTAAATGGAATAAATCAACGGATGCACAATGCGTCCTCACAATCCAGCATTTCCTGAGCCTGCTCATCGGGGGGCTGACTCTTCGCACTTGTGACATACTGAACTATCAGGATGGAAGCACCTGCACGGCAACCTTGCCCTCAACACTAACTAACGTGTATTAGCTCAGACTTGACCTGGCATTGTCACAGCACAGAGCTTAACCTTATCTGACAGGAAAATCTGTGCCAAAAGCTAAAGTAGCACTTGAAACCTTATGTCAAATTGGTACAGGTAGCTCCATAATTTTGAGTATTGTTCCGCTCATCCATCGTCAGAGTAAAAGCATGCTTGCGGGCTCATTTTACGCATCATAAATATCTCGTACATACCGGAGACCTGTTTTAGTAAGGATATTTTGGGATGCCTGATGGTTGGGCCTTATTACCGCAGATATTTAAGCCACTTTTAACTTACTAAATCCATAGAAAACTCTGTAGCCAAGCTATTTCCCATGACTCAGTGTAGAGAAACGATAACCCAAGTGAATTATCGGCGTATCGTCATAACTGATGATACTCCCTCCAAACCGATAATCCTTTCAGGATTTTGCTTAAGTAAGATGACCCAGCTTCCGAAGCTGTAAGTTTCCCGCTGATGAGATCGTCTGCACAACGGTAATTTTCTTTCCAGGCTAAAGGGGGCAGATTCCTGATCGATTAGGCACGTGAACATAGATTATGAACATGACTTGTTGTTCAGCCCACGAAAGTAAAGATGGCGGGTTTCTTACTACCTGAAATCCAGCCAGATGGACACAATAGCTGCTCATCCGGAAAAAATTTTTAGCGTTACGAGGCCTGCCATATCTGCACCATCTGTTACCTAAAGAAATAACCAGTCCACTACTACAATCAGCCCTATTATCAGAGCTATAAAAGCAGATCCGGTTGAGAATGCGTGTTCGGTAGCCTCTTCTTCATTACGGATGTCATGGAATCTGGCTATCGCGTAATGCGCATTCGGGGCATTCAGCTCTTCGGGTTGCTTTTCATATCCCCATTCCTGTAGGCACGCTGAGCCAATTATGTCATTTCTCTCCAGTGCGTTGAGATGGCTACCCTTTTTAAAAAAACAGTACAATGGCATGGCTTCCTCCATGATCTGTGTGGTATTCAGGAATTACTTAGCTGAACCAAGTCGGTATCATACAGATAAGTCACAAATTAAAAAGTGCTGAATGAATTATACATCAGCGTATTGTATCACTGAGAGATTTGCTGATGGGATATTAGAAGTAAATGTAGCTTCTGGTTGAGACAAAAACCGCCTTAAAGGCGGTTTTTACTGATTAATGAGGAATCTCGGAGACTTCTTTGACTTCCTGCCGGTTGATCTGCTGTTTCACACCATTAGCATCAGTATAACCCAGCATTCCTGTATCAGATTCTTTCGGTTTACCATCGCTGACAATTGTACGTCCGTCATTCGTCTGAATTGCGTAGCTTGTGCGTGTGCACCCGGTCAGGGTTGAAAGTGCAATAATCCCCGCCATTGCTGAAAAAACCAGTTTTTTCATAGAACGCTCCTTATCAGTTATCCAGTTCACTCATGTTGGTAATTTTGTCGCGGTTGATCTGTTCGGTTCTGCCTGTCTGAGCGTCTTTGTAAGAAACCAGACCGGTATCACTGTCAATCTGAGGCTTTCCGTCTGTAACAATAGTGCGTCCGTCTGTAGTTTTAATGGCCTGATTTGATGAACAACCGGTAACCGAGAAAGCGAAAGCTGAAGCAATCAAGAGAAAATAAAGACCTTTCTTATGCATTTCGTATCCCTCATATTGGAGAAAAAGTGTATCTAACTTACTAAGAATAGATATCTATATGTGTTCTGCATCTGATAGATGCTAATATCCCACAAAATGCACAAATGGGAGAAAGGCCCCCGGTAATCTCCTGCACTAACTAGATTCACGGTGAGGGCCTCTGACGGATAGCCAGAGCACTCTTATGTTAAAAACTGAATGTTCGACAGTGGCAAAAAAGGTCCCTGACACAATCGCCTACGTAAGATAAAAAAATTCTGTGCCATGAAGTGGCACAGAATTCGATAAGGAAGCCTGCTCTTGGCTAATTGCTTACCTTTAGATGCTCTTGGCAGACAGTATCACCTGCCAAGCTCATGGTTCAGGTATCCATGTCTCTGCTTCGCTATCTGCAGGGTAGTAATAACCATTCGGTATTGATTGCAGCTCTATCAGGCTGCCCCAGGGAGAATAGAAGTATACGCTGGCATTATCTTCAGTGTCTTCATGACGTGAGTTTCCATGCACTTCCGAAAGAAACCTTCCTCCCGCTGCCTTGGCCCTTTCTACGGCGTAATTTATATCATCTACGTAAAGAGAAATGTGGTTCCAGCCAATATCCTGCAGGCTTACCGGCTTATCCTGTTCTTCACTTACTATCTCAAAAAGTTCC